>JANNLO010000221.1:0-6145 GCA_031396835.1 Snowella sp. SOY_38_metabat_116 | reverse complement strand
TATGCCTCCGACTACAGCGATCGCAAATAAAGCATTGGTAAAAAAGCGTCCCGCTTCGGGATTAACACCTAACCCTTTGTCCTCTTTTCCACCTGTAAAGAAGAGTGACCAAGCTTGATTGCCAGAGATGGGGGTGAAATTATTAAAGTCCGAACGGAAAACAACAGGGGCAAAAAGGTCTTTGTTAGTGTAAATATCGTAGTCAGAATTCATTGTTTTAACTCCAAATTTTAGAAAGAATTGTTGTGATTTAAGAAATATAAAAGAGAGTGTTAAACTTTTTAATAAAAGCGCGAGATCCTCTTCAGTAAAGATTCCCGCCTTCTGACAACTTAATTTAGAGGCTGCTTAACCAACCGATAACACCATGCCCTGTGATGACTTCCATTGCTAAGAGAGAAACAAAACCAATCATGGCAAAACGACCATTCATTTTCTCTGCGTATTCAGTCCAGCCTGCTTGTACGGTTTCATCAACGTAAAC
Organism: Snowella sp. SOY_38_metabat_116; assembly: GCA_031396835.1. Lineage (GTDB taxonomy): Bacteria > Cyanobacteriota > Cyanobacteriia > Cyanobacteriales > Microcystaceae > Snowella. Next base: position 5,661 of record JANNLO010000221.1, on the reverse strand, counting down.
TTTAGGTTCAACGGCAAAATTGTTTAAACGGTTGTCTGAGTCGAGTCTAAATCCGCGTGTTGCTGAAGTCATGGTTGATTGCCTGATGAAAAGAATGTTTCTTTATGTAAACTAATGTAACACTATGTTAAGAAGTGTGTCAAGCTCTTGACAAAATAAAATGGTTTGTGTTGTAGGGCGTTTTTATTCAGCGATCGCAATAATTGATAACTTAATCTGCTCTGACGGTCGGATTATAGATAGCCTTTAAACTATCTGCCGCGATCGCAATAAACAGACAATATTTAACTCGCTGGTTTGATCGCCGCGCAACGTAAGGGCGAGGGACACGCTAAAGCTGGCTATAACCGATAGCCTTTAAACCGTTACCATATTCGCAATAACAGATAACCTATCAACCAGCCAGCCTAGCTATCCCACAGACCACCCAAGTTAACCCAATGCAGCGAAAAAAAGCCTTTGATATTCAGGATAAATCTTTGCATGGATGCGATCGCTTTAATAAATTAACGCATCCTACAAAAGCGGCGATCTTCGATCTGGATGAATCTATTTACAAGCGGCTGTAAGATGCTGGTAATTCCTGATATACATAAATCTATAAATTAATTTGATTAAAATACAGTATTATTAGTTTAATTTTTGAAAAATACTAATTTTTTAAACTAATAGTTTTAATTATGGGAATTGTTGAAATTGTTGTTTTTGTAAATATTTTAATATATTATGTAGCTCCTTGTATTTTTTTTACTTTTACAATTATATTTGTTATTATACCTTTATTTTTTTCTACAGGTAAAGCTAAAAAGTATTTACAAGAAGCGTTGGCTTGTGAGCGAGTAGGTAATTATAATAAAGCAATAGAACTTTATACTAAAGGACTTTCTATTAATTCCTCAAGAGTAATAACATTCAACCTTTATTTTTACAGAGGAACTTGTTATAGAAAGATAGGAGATTCTAACAATGAACTAAAAGATTTAAGTACTGCTATTTCTCGTGAAGAAAGAGAATTTCGCCCTCAATATATTAGTTATTATGAAAGAGGAAATACTTATATGAGTTTAGGAAGATATAATGATGCTATAGAAGATTACGAAATGTCATATAGACTTTGTAGTAATGCAAGTGATCTTAATGAAATGTATGCTGTTGTTAATGGTAAGAACGGAATAGCTTATAAAATGTTAGGTGATAAAAAAAACGCTAAATCTCATTTAGAACAAGCACTTAAAAATCCTGAAGTGTTAGCATTAGAAGAGAGACAACTTTTTCAAAATACTTTAAATGAACTAAGTAGGTAGGCACAATTCAAGGCTTTCAAGGTAATCTATTTTACATTTAATTCCAGCCACCTACTTATTAGAGTGTGGGATAAACAATAAATTAAAGTCTTTCTGACGAAATTAGTTTGTAATTATCGCCATCAGGGGCTATAACAATTTGAAAGATTCCATAGTAATCTCTCGTAAAGGTATCTCTTTGTTCTTTGTTTAGTTTTAAAGTGTATTTGTTATTAATTACAGTTACATAGTCGTTATCTTTTATTTTTCTGATTTTTACTTGTGTGATTTTTAATCGAATATGCCTTGCTTCCTCTGATGGATTATAGACGCTGCTTATCCTATCAATATCAGTTAACATCCCCATAGTTGCTTTTCCTTCTACTTTTATTTTTACTCCTACCTTGAGAGCTTCTTGAGCATCTTCCAGTTGTTGAGTAGGTATTTCTAGTGTGGTAGTACAGCCTTTTTTATTTTGAAGGGTTAATTGGGATGCTTTAAGGCTTAATACCTCCTCATCCTCATATCCCTTTTGAAAGGTAAATTGGGTCGTGCCGCTATCTTTAACAATTTTTGTTATTTCACCTATGACAAGAGCCTCTGAATCTTCAGATAGATTGCATATATCATCATATTCGGAGTCACGAGGTTGTAAAGCAATACCCAATAAACCAATAAAGGAGTAGACCAAACCCATCCCTACTATAATCTGCACTATAATCAGCACTATGTCAGTTGATTTCTCTCGCATTTTAAGTTACTTATAAGCTTGTAAGATAATTGGAATGTAATTCTGATAATGGTAGGTTTAATAACAGCCACAAAAAATGTGTTTGATTAGATTGAAGTAAATACAACTCGTTAAGATTTCATGGGAAATTTTATGGGGTCATCCCCACCAGTTAGTCTAGGAGTGTCTGGATGGTCTAGATTGTGAATGGCATTGGTAATTCATGCGCGGCTATTGCATCTAATTGAGCGTTATTATACTGGTTATAGTCATTGGTAGGTTCCGTAAGTCTGGCGAGAATTACTAGAACCGTAGGTGTAGCTGTTATATGATTAAGCATTTGCCACCGTAGCAGAGAACAAGATAGCCGCAGTTAAAAGGATAGTTCTCATAATTTTTCTTTATGAGGTTAAACTTTAATTTATGCTACAGCAAAAAGTATCTCGTCTGATACGGTATTTATATTAAAGGTAAGAATTTTTTAGCTAAAATACGTGATCGCGTATTACTCCCTTAGTAAAATTCTTCTATTTTTCTCTAGCCCTTTTCCTAAACTCAGACGGTTTCATTGAATTAGGATTTTTCCAAACTCCAACCCGCGATCGCGCCTGACTCTCTTCAGCCCAATGTCCAATTGAATTAGGAGGTATAATTTAGGGAAAGTCGTTCTGCAAAATCACTATGAAACACACCTTTGCGCCCTATCTCAAACATCTGGGTAAAACCCCTGAAGAACAACTAGAGAAAAATAAGCCATTAATGACCTGGTTACAGCAAAAAATGGAAGAAAAAGTCACGGCAGAAGAAGCAGAAGAAAATTCTAAAAATTGGGAAATAGTCAAAGAAATTATTGATAATAATCGTCCTTCTGGTCAAAAGCTTTTTTCTAGAGGATGATCGTTTTTTTAGATACAGGGGTTTTAGGTTTAGCTTCCTCTCCTAAAAATTCGGGAGATGTTTTTGCTTGTAAACAATGGCTATTTCATCTCATTGCTAGGGGCGTATTTGTCGTAACCTCAGATATTTGCGATTATGAAGTGAGAAGAAGTTTAATCCTAGCGTCATTTAGAGATAACAAAGAAGAAGGTATTCAAAATTTAACTGACCTTCAAGAAATTATTGACTTTTTACCCGTTACGCAAGAGGCTCTCCGTCAAGCGGCTTATCTTTGGGCTTCCTCTCGTCGTCAAGGTCAACCGACTGCTGATTCTAAAACCCTTGATGCTGATGTGATTATTGCGGCTCAATGCCAACTACTTCAACAGGAATATCCAGGGCAAACTTTGACAATTGCTACAACCAATGTGAATCATTTAAGTCGTTTTATTGATGCTCAGGAATGGCAAGAAATCACCTTTTAGGAATTGGTTAGATTTGTGTTTTACTAAGGGAGATTTAACGGTTGGCTGTTCGGTATTCCCAAGGTTTAAGACCATTGTATTTCCACACTCCAACCCCCGTACTACTTGATCCCTGTGCGATCGCTCCTAATTTTCTCAAATTTAATACCCAAGTCAATTGACAGTATAATAAAGTCAAATGAAGGTTATGAGGATTTCCATGTCGCAAACCCTACTCCAATACGAAACCGTTAAGGATATTTCTCGACGTTTTCAGGTTCATAAAGGCACAATGCGGGAAATCTTGGAAATTTCTGAAAGTACCCAAGCCCGTTATGAAAGAAAAAATGCGGTTCTCAAGCCCGCGATCGCTGATCGTTTGGAACGATTTCAACGGATTACCCAACAGGCCTTAGAGCTATTTGAGGATGAAACAGAAACCCAACGCTGGTTATCTTCTGCCAAGGATGGACTCAATGGGCAAACTCCCTTAGAGGCTTTGGCGACGGATGCGGGGTCAAAACAGGTAGAGGAGTTACTTTACCGTGCTGAATACGGGATGTTTGGTTAATGCAGGTTTGGCGGCTCTGTAAACAGAAGCATCAAGATACGGCTTTTTCGGGGGAAGGGGGTTTGAAGTGGCCCCCAAAAACTGGACAGTAGTGTAAGCTCTAAATCGAAACCCAGGAGAGCTATGAGCAACAAGAAAAAACAGTATGGTGCCCAGTTCAAAGCCAAAGTCGCCTTAGAAGCAATTCGAGGAGAAAAAACGGTATCTGAATTAGCTAGTCAATATGAAATTCATCCGACAATGATTAATGGATGGAAACGAAAAATATTGGAACAAGCTAGTCAAATCTTTGAGACAGAAAAACCAGTAAAAGAAATCAAAGAAAAAGCTGAAAGCCAGATAGATGAGCTATATCGGCAAATAGGAAAGCTAAAAGTCGAACGGGATTTTTTAGTGGACAGGTCGGTACAATTGGGGCTGCCGACCGAAAAACCCAGCAATTCTCATTATGAGAATGATTCTCATGAATCTATCGCTTTGCAATACCTAAAACCCCTATTCTATCGTTGACCTGCTTAACTGTATTGGTAAATTCGACAACTTTTTATAGTACAAATGTTCTAAAATGAGAATTGCTGCGAAAAACCTTGGTAGACCCCAAGCATTCTAAATTATGTATTCAACGTCAATGCGAATTATTAGGAATAAGTCCTTCGAGTTATTATTACAAACCGAAGGAAATAAATTCCGAAGAATTAACCCTATTGAGGCTGTTGGATGAACAATATATGAAAACACCATTTTATGGGAGTAGAAAGATGACAGTTTATCTTAATAACTTGGGTTATGAGGTAAATCGAAAAAGAGTGATACGATTGATGAATAAGTTAGGAATACAAGCAATTTATCCTAAGAAAAGACCAACATTGCGAGACCGTGACCATCAAATTTATCCCTACTTATTAAGAGAGTTAAATATAGAAAAAGCCAATCAAGTGTGGTGTACAGATATCACCTATTTACCAATAGGAAAAGGACACTTTTATCTAGTAGCAATTATGGATTGGTTTAGCCGTAAAGTCTTGTCTTGGAGGATTAGTAACACGATGGATGTTTATTTTTGTAAGTCAGCTTTGGAGGAAGCATTGTTAATTTATGGCAAACCAGACATTTTTAATAGTGATCAAGGAAGCCAATTTACCTCGAAGGAATTTACAGGATGTTTAAAGCAAGAAAACATCCAAATTAGTATGGATGGAAGAGGACGTTGCTATGACAATATTTTTATAGAAAGATTGTGGCGTTCTCTGAAATACGAATTAATTTACATTTATTCCTTTGAGGATGGAAAACACTTGACAGAAGAGGTAAAGAAATGGTTTAATTTCTATAATAAAGAACGATTCCATCAAGCCTTAGAATATCAAACGCCAGAGCAAGTCTACGGTCAAAGTTTGAATTCGGCTTGAGAGAACGTTTTTAGTCAGCGAGTCCGTTAACTTCAGAGCTTAACTCCCCGCTACTTTTGTTCAGTCTCTTGGGGCCACCTCAATTATAAAGCCTAACCGAGTCTCAGGAGTTCTAGTTTGATTTGAAGCAAATTTTACCTCCTCTGAAGCATTAGTCACAAGTTAAGACGCAAAACCAGTTGTCAAGGGAGGTTGGAAGAAAAAACTGTCACTTCCTTTTTGCCTTTCAGGAAAAGGTGCAACAATTAGCTTAATACAGGACTTACGCAGAAAGAAAAAATAATATAAGTTGGGAAAAGAGAGAGGGAGGGAAAAAAATGAAAAATCC
>JANNLO010000170.1:0-9735 GCA_031396835.1 Snowella sp. SOY_38_metabat_116 | reverse complement strand
TCCTGTTTTTCTTGGCCTTGGCTTTGACACTGCTCTATCCTCTTTTTTATTACTTTGTCTTATTTTGACTTTTTTCCGTCTCTGCAACCTTCTTTCCTCTTTTTTGAAAATTAGGTCTTTTTTCTTAAGTTGACACCAATGCCTATCGCTACTACCCTACTTCTGGCAATCGGCACTACAATATCGGTTTTCGGGTTGTCTGTGCCGTCCGAGGTTCTGTTTAGCCCTTTATCCTCTTGCCCTTAATTTTTTATTTTTACTAATATGTCTGCTTCTCCTCTTGAATTAACACCTCGCCTTCAGATTCATCGCCGCACTATCGAAGTTCCTTTTTTTCGGGAATGGTTAAATGAGCAGATCAATATCGAGATGATGCAGATACCCGCAGGAGAATTTGAGATGGGATCGCCTCCTGAAGAGTTGGAGCGAAATGAGAGAGAAGGGCCAGTACATTCAGTAAAAGTGGGTAGCTTTTTTATGGGAAAATATCCGATTACTCAAGCTCAATGGCGAATGGTAGCAAGCTTTCCTAAGATTGAACTAGAATTAGATACTGATCCCGCTAACTTCAAAGGGGATGATCGCCCAGTGGAACAAGTGAATTGGCACGAAGCAGTAGAGTTTTGTCAGCGACTCTCAAAAAAAACAGGTAGAAATTACCGATTACCGAGTGAAGCGGAATGGGAATATGCCTGTCGAGCAGGAACAAAAACGCCCTTTCATTTTGGAGAAACAATTACAACAGACTTAGCAAATTATGATGGCAATTATATTTATGGAGAAGGGACTAAAGGAAAATATAGAAAGCAAACAACACCCGTTGGTCAGTTTGGTGTAGCCAATTACTTTGGATTATGCGAACTGTATGGAAATGTATGGGAATGGTGTGCCGATCCTTGGCACAGTAATTATGAAAATGCACCAACCGATGGTTCAGTCTGGGAAGAAGGGGGAGACGACAGTACAAGAGTACCGCGTGGCGGCTCTTGGTACCATAATCCGAGGTATTGTCGCTCTGCCTTTCGCAACTCCTCTACTTCTGGCTTTCGGAACGACAATATCGGTTTTCGGGTTGTCTGTGCCGTCCGAGGGTCTGTTTAGCCCTTTGCCCTCTTACTCTCTTGCCCTATTTTTTTTGATTTTTTTATTCTTTTATTGTATTGAAAATGTATTATAATGTTTTTTTGGGAGGTAAAAATTGCAAGATTTACCAGTTATTCAAAAAACCTATGATTTAATTCGTTGGTATGTGCCTATTCTCAATCGATTACCAAAGGATCATCGTTTTGGATTGGGTGAACGAATGATTACAACCTTATACGAATTGTTAGAAGGACTAATAAAGGCACGTTACAGTGGCAAAAATAAGCTATTTCAGCTTGAATCTCTGAATATTCTCATTGATATTCTCCGCTATCAAACTCGTCTTTTATTTGATTTTGAGTTAATTTCAACTAAACGCTATGACCATGCTGGACAACAGCTACAAGCAATCGGTCAAGATTTGGGTGGTTGGATTAGTCAACAAAAAAGAAAATTATGAAACGCTATGGGAATCTTTGGACTCAAATCATTGCTTTTGAAAATTTACTCCAGGCATCTCGTTTAGCTCAACGGGGGAAACGTTTTCGATCTAGTGTTTTAAGCTTTAATTACCATTTAGAAGAGCAATTGTACCAATTACAAAATGAACTGATTAATAAGACCTACACTCCTGGCGAGTATTATACGTTTAGAATTTTTGACCCTAAACCTCGTTTAATTTCTGCCGCTCCTTACCGCGATCGCGTAATTCATCATACTTTATGTAATATTATTGTTCCTCTGCTTGAGCCGACTTTTATTTCAGATAGTTATGCTAATCGTTTAGGTTATGGAACCCATCGAGCCTTAAAGAAATTTATAAGATTTACCCGAACTACCTGTTATGTTTTGCAATGTGATATCCGTAAATATTTTCCAAGTATTGATCACGAAATCCTTAAAAACGCTCTTCGTCGTAAAATTAAGTGTGCAGATACCCTATGGTTGATTGATAAAATAATTGATGGTAGTAATGAACAAGATCCTTCTATTGAATACTTTGATGGAGATCAATTATTGACACCAATTAATCGGAAAAAAGGTCTCCCTATTGGTAATCTTACCAGTCAATTTTTTGCTAATGTTTATCTTAATGGATTTGATCACTTTGTAAAAGAAGAGCTTCGATGTCATAAATATCTTCGTTATGTGGATGATTTTGCACTTTTTTCTGATGATCATATCTATCTAACTCAATGTCGTCAGAAAATTGAAGATTATTTAGGAACACTCCGTCTGAAAATTCATCCCATCAAAAGCCAACTTTTTGAAACTCAATATGGAGCTAATTTTGTTGGTTTTAGAATTCTACCCATAAGTGAAAATTTTCCTAAAAAAGTCCGTATTCGTGTGCGTAGTGATAATTTACGTCGGGCCAGACGACGATTTCGCCAGCTTCAACATGATTATGCTCAGGGGTTGATTTCCCTTGATGATCTAGTACAACGGATTCAAAGTTGGGAAGCTCATCTGTTAAAAGCTCATACCGATGGTTTAAGACGTTCTATCTTCAACTATTGGGCTTTTTCTAAAAATGATCGATAGAATTAGGAAATTTAAAAAGTTCCTATTTTCAATCCTCCTTTTCAAACAATCCGCTATCCTAAAATGTGGGACAGGCAAATAAACGTGGCGGCTCTTGGAACAATAATCCGAGGAATTGTCGCTCTGCCTATCGCAACTACAATACTTCTGACAATCGGAACAACAATATCGGTTTTCGGGTTGTCTGTGCCGTCCGAGCACTCTTTGATACCAGAGCTGATGGGTGAGAATTCATCGGGCGTGTGATAAAGAGTCCAGACCTGTTCCAGTGATGCTTCTTTGCGTCCGAAAATCATCAGGGGGTAAGAGCTTGGTAAGCAATGCTGAAGAGTTTTTACCCCCATCCTTGTTTTGTAAATCAAACTAATGGCTAAACTCACCATCGAACGGTCAACTCACACCAATAGACGCTTCTTTGAAAACCTGGAAGATGATACTTCCTTAGAAATGGTACTAATTCCAGGTGGTTCCTTTGAAATGGGAGCAGCCGAAAATGAAGCAGAAAGCAATGACGATGAGTTACCGCAACATCTCGTTACTGTACCAACTTTTTTTATGGGACGTTATCCTGTGACTCAAGCGCAATGGCAAGTAGTAGCAAGCTTTCCTAAAATAGACATAGAATTATCTCCTGATCCCGCTAATTTCAAAGGGGATGATCGCCCTGTAGAAAGGGTAAATTGGCACGAAGCAGTAGAATTTTGTCAAAGACTGTCAGTAAAAACAGGAAGAAATTACCGATTACCGAGTGAAGCATAATGGGAATACGCCTGTAGAGCAGGAACAAAAACGCCCTTTCATTTTGGAGAAACAATAACAACAGACCTAGCAAATTATGATGGCAATTATATTTATGGAGGAGGGACTAAAGCAGAATATAGAGAGCAAACAACACCCGTCGGTCAGTTTGGTGTAGCCAACAACTTTGGATTATGCGATCTGCATGGAAACGTATATGAATGGTGTGCCGATGCTTGGCACAGTAATTATGAAGGCGCACCAGCAGATGGTTCAGTGTGGGAAGAAGGGGGAGATAATAGTACAAGAGTACTACGTGGCGGCTCTTGGTACACTTATCCGTGGTATTGTCGCTCTGCCTATCGCAGCTACAATACTTCTGACAATCGGGACTACTTTATCGGTTTTCGGGTTGTCTGTGCCGTCCGAGGGGCTGTTTAGCCCTTTGCCCTAAAATTTTTTTTTGCAATTCTAATTTAGTCAATTGATTTCAAAAATATTTTATTGTGTGAAATTCCTCCACCTGTACATAATTAGTTGATAAATTATTCTGGGTTTCGGTATGCTAAGATTTTTATCATCTCATTGGATATAATCAACGAAAAATTTACAGCAAGAATTATCTTCAAAGAATTACCCTTTTTTGTCTTTTTGTAACAGTTTTGGGTCGAAGAGCGATCGCCGTTTTAATGACTGCTACAGACTCTCTATTAACCGTTGTAGGGGTAAAGCCGACATACGGGTAAAATTTATCACAATGTAAAGTTATGTAACTTTACTGACTCTAAAGACTAAGTTGAATTCTTAATCTAGAGCCTGTGGAGTGATACTCAAATAGCATCTTAAGTATTTATAAAGGAATCGTTATTCTTGCTCTGTAAGGTTTTCAGCCAATTATTATAAAGAATTTATTGGATTTAAGCACTTACTAATTTGATTGTAGATCTTTTCGATTCTACAAAAGTAAATGAACCATTGCTAGTGATGCGAATTCCCATCGCATCAAATTAAGTAAGAATCGAAGGCTTCCGTTTTTCTGCTTGCAGTAGAATTAGGGAGTTTATCGTTCTGATTTGAATATATAGAAAACTATATCTTAAGCAGAATATTAATGTATATTTTAAAGGCAGCTAAGGGAAATTGGGTAGTCCTATGGATGTAGTGATGTTATAATTTACAGGCGATCGCCGAGTTATAATGATGAATAAAATTCCAGATAGCTCCGATATGATTTTCTAATTTTTTAGAGAAAGATAAAGTCTTTCTTACCAGTCGAGAAACTCGTTGGCGAAGAGTATTATTAAAGCGTTCTATATGATTAGTTAAACCAGTTTCTTTGCCAACCGCTTTATGTCTATTTTTTGGGAAAACTTTAGCATAGGCAGCCCAAAAATCTGTATAACAAACAGCACATTGTCTATAAACAGATGGCAGGGATTCCCAAAGTCCTTTAGCCCCGATTTCTCCTCGTTCTCCAATATAACAACCGACAATTTCTCTAGTTTTTTTATCCAACGCTAACCAAATCCATTGTTTGTTGTTTTTAGCACCGACAAATGACCAAGCTTCATCACATTCAATTTCGATTTTTCCTGGCTTTTTTGGACATACGTTAATTTGTCTAGAAGTGTTCTCATACTTGGAATTGATGTAATCTTGTAACCATTTTTCTGAGACTCCAGTTGCTCTTGAAATTCCAGCTAAACTAATTTTTTCTAAGAGTAACTTATCAATCAGTTCTTTGGTCTCATCACTAATAATTTTTTTAGTAGGATTTTCAATAAATTGACGTTGGCATTCCTTACATTTATATTTTTGCTTTTTATTATGAATGCTTCCATTTTTGACAATACGATTAGAGCCACAGTTAGGACAAATTAAAAAAAATTCACGACGATTTACTTAAAGAAATAAGCGATTACTAACTTGCTTTTGATGATACCATTTTTTGAAGAAATTTGTTAGAGAATGAGGTATTTAGTTTCTGCTTGAACAGGACAAGATCACTCGCCAACACCCAAACCAATTTGTTATATAACTAATTGTAAAAATCCTAAATAAGTCAAAAAATCAAGTATTTGTACATCAGTTATTTTTAGCTATCACTACATATTTAACACTACCGGAAATTGATTCAATATTTAGCTAGACTTAAAGGTACTTTTCTTGGCAACATCAAACGAAGAATTTTAAACAAAACTCGACTATTATTTAAGACAGTTTTTATATACTTTAACGCTAGTAATTTCATTGAATTTATTAAGAGATTTATTCTAGGTGCTAATCAAATATTAAGTAATTGAGGAAATATAGGCTATGAGAGCCTATATTTCCTCAATTACTTATCTTTGGCAAGTGCTGTTCATCCAATAAAGAGCAAAGCTAAATAAGTTACATTTTAGAGAACAAAAAAAGGCATAATTAAAAGTTTTTAAATTTTCATGTTAACAGGAAATATAAATATAGAAAAGTTGACTAAAAAAGATTAAAAATATCTCTAAAAAAGCTATATTATAAAATCTAACCCAAAAGTAGGAATGCTACTCTCTGATGCCACACCGATTCTTCTTCTTTACATATCTTTACATCGTGATAAATTTTACCCGTATGTCGGCTTTACCCCTACTTGCTTGTCCTTTTGGTTCGGTTTCAAGTACAGTTTGACCAGTAGCCGCCGATTCTGCTAAAGCTACTCGTTGACAGATTTGAGATTTTGCAATGGGAACCCCAAAATTTGCGAGAGCTTCCCCCACATCTCTACCTATAGCAGTATTTACTATTTTACGATTAATTACAAATAAAGTTTTAAGATTCTCTTTAAATACAGAAGCTTCATTGATTAAATTAATCACCTCTTGGGCCGCCCAAACATCATAGGGAGACGGTTGAACAGGAATCACAATTAAGTCCGAGGCAATAATCCCAGACCTAGCCAACTCAGACACGCGAGGCGGGCCATCAATGACAACATGATCAAAGCCAGCCGCTAAAGTTGGTAAGTCTCGATGGATAGTTGGACGATCTAAAGCGATAACAGTAAAAGGCGGTTCATCAGATCTGGCCGCGGCCCAATCCCTAGCAGAACCTTGAGGGTCAGTATCAAGAAGCAGAACTTTCTTTTTTAGGGATGCGAGAACATAACTGATGTGAACTGTCAGTGTCGTTTTTCCCACCCCACCCTTTTGATTTTGAACGGAGATGATAATACTTTTATACGATTAAAAACATTTAAAGATTAACGTATTTCAGGGGAGGTACATCTACTATTTTAATTTTCTAAGCTTTTACTTATTTACAGAAATACAGAAGCAAAGAAATACTGTTGAACGCGATCGCTTAAACGAGGAGTAAATAGCAAACGGACAGAAAACAACGCTAAGACCAGAAGCTTTACACAGTAAGGATTTCAGAAATCGAGTAGCTTTGGAACGAAACTGTACGCTAAGACTGAAAGCTTTATACAGTAATAGTTTGAACTTTATCCCTTAGTAAAAATAGCCATAAACTCAGTGACGACATCGGCTGTTCTTTCGTGACATTCCTTAGCTGTAAATCTAACCGTTGGGATTCCTTGTTTTAGCAAAACGCGATCGCGGGAATAATCCCTTTCAGTTTGTTTGTTGTGATGAGTGCCATCTATTTCAAGAACAAGACATTTACCCTGATAGAAGACGAGAAAATCTAATTCTACCCGACCGTTAAGCAAATCTTTGGAGACAGGGGAATCATCTAAGTTAAAGCGACCCCTAACATTTCCGAAGAATAAGACCCCCCGTTTATCAAGTTCTTGGGCAATTTTTATCTCAACTTTCGATCTGAAATACATCCCACCCCATTCATATTCAGCCCTAACTCCTGAGTTGGCTTGATTCTTGGTTTCATTACTGACAGCTAGGGCATTACTTTTAGTAATCTCCTCAATTTTCCCCCGCAGGTTCTCGCTAAAAAATAACCGCCACCAGTGAGCAGTTCCATTGCCATCTCTTTGATCAGCATAGGCTAAGTGGAGGGATTCATTTAGTTCTAAATAAAAACCCGGACGAGTTTTAGAGTAAAGAGAATCACCAATCTTTTTTCTGGTTCCCCTACCTGGAAACATGGCCATGATGACATCAAGGACTTTAGGGGTTTTTAGTTCTAATGAGTAAGGTAGTTTTCCCCCAATAGGTGCGATCTCTGAAAGCCTTATTCTTGCGTTAGTACAAGTCCCTGAAAAGCTTATTCTTTCGTTGGACTTGACCCTTTTCAAACGTCCTCTTAGTTTATTTGCTTCATCCCAATGGGATAGATAGGTAAATTATGGAATAGAAACAGCTTAATTAAAAAAATTCAATTTTCAATCTCTTTCCTAAAATAGATGTAGCTTTTGTAATAGTTTGTAAATTAATAGAAGCATTTTGAGGATCTAATAAACGATCCAAAGATGAACGGCTAGTCTTCATTTTTCTCGCCATTTCTGTTTTTGTTAAGCCCTTTTGACTCATTTCTTGTTCAATTTGGTAAGCAATCACTCTTTTAATAGCAGTAGCTTCTACCTCTGCCAATAAACCTTCTTCCGCCAAGAACTCATCAAAATTACTACCTAAATATTGATCATTCATAATTATTTATCCTTGTAAATTTTTAAGTCTTACTTCAGCTATTTCTAATTCTTTATTAGGTGTTTTCTGAGATTTTTTGATAAAACCATGTAGTAAAATCATCTTTTGATTTTTGATAGTAAATAAAACTCTAGCAATTTTATCGCTTAAATTAACTCTCACTTCCCATAAATCAGGAGACATTTTTCTAACCAAAGGCATTCCAATGGGATAAGAAAACTGTACTGTTTTAATTGCCTCTCCGAGTAACTTTTTTTCGCCTTGAGATAGGCTTTTTAACCATTCTCTCACAGGCTCTTTCTTATTTTCGGATTGGTAGAAAACAACTTGTAAAATTAAGCTTGGATCATCCATGAAAAAATTGTACCATTTTTGGTACGAAAAAATCCTCTTTAAACGCGATCGCTGTCTATTTTACGCCCACGATCCCCACTTAGTTTGTGTAGATCATTTTGAGTCTTACTTCTATCCGAACTCAGTCTACACCTTCGACATTCACGAGGTATACTAAAAGCTTAGAATTGGATGTTTACTTTTCTTCATCTAGAGTTAAAACCGAACAAAATCTCTAGAGTTCACGCTACAGATAACAAATTTGCGTAAGTTCTATAGGTATATATGAGTAAAACAGATATCGCTAGCATAGTTTCAAATAGATTGGTTCCAGCTTACGAGGATTTTAGTTTTCGATTACTATCGGAACTTGTCAAGCTGGATGCTGGCAAGAACATGTTTATATCTCCGTTTAGTGCAGCGATCTCGCTTGCAATGACGTACAACGGGGCACAAGGTGAAACGGAACAAGCTATAGCCTTAGTTCTTGGTTTGACAGGGTTGAGTTTGCAGGAAGTCAATACAGCAAATGAATCTCTGATATTAATAGAGAGTAGTATTGATCCCGAATTTGAACTAGTAATTGCTAATTCTCTTTGGGCATCTCAGGGAATCGCACTTGATTCTAACTTTACACAGCGACTAAGAGACTTCTACAACAGCGAAGTTGCTAATTTAAATTTCAGCGATCCCGAAGCAACGACGATCATCAATATGTGGGTTGCGGAGAAAACTCAGGAGAAAATTAAGGAGTTAGTTACCCCAGATTTAATATTTGATGCGGTTCTAATTCTGCTTAACGCAGTCTACTTCAAAGGAACTTGGTCTAAAAAGTTCGATAGGAATAAAACAGAGGAGATAGACTTCACACTGTTCGATGGAAGTCGCAAGCCGACCCCGATGATGTTTCAATTGGGTCACTATTCCTACTATGAAAATGAATGTTTTCAGGCAGTCAGCTTGCCCTATGGCAATGGACGAGTCAGCATGTATATCTTTCTTCCAAGGCAGTCCGTTTCCATCCATGAATTTCGATCTATCCTCAACGGGCAGAACTGGCGAAATTGGATAACTCAGTTTGTTGAAATGGATGGCGATATACAAATACCACGCTTCAAGGTGGAATATGAAAAGGATCTTAAAGATAGCCTAACTGAGCTTGGTATGCGTGCCGCATTTGAAAATACAGCCAATTTTGCAGGGATGGGAGTAGGTAATCTGAAAATAAGCAGCGCAATCCAAAAAACATTCATAGAGGTTAACGAAGAAGGTACAGAGGCATCTGCTGCAACTGCGATATGCCTTGAAAAAGGAATTTTGTTAGAAGGGTTTAGTATGGTTGTCGATCATCCATTCTTTGGCTCAATAGGTGTTTCGGGGAGGTATAAAAGACTGGTAGGATAAATACTCATAAATTCTTCTCTCTCACGCTGAA
>JANNLO010000125.1:0-13723 GCA_031396835.1 Snowella sp. SOY_38_metabat_116 | reverse complement strand
CTAGCGAGTAGAGAAATTTGAGGTAATCGTCATTGATCCAAATGGAATAGGGAATTCTCTGTTTCCATTCAATTAGTATCTCTAGCGAGTAGAGAATAGAACAAATTAAGGCTAATAAAGTTGGGAAACTTTTCCTAGTTTCCATTCAATTAGTATCTCTAGCGAGTAGAGAAGGCTTAGATCGTGATACAGCAGTTCAAATCTTGTCTGAGTTTCCATTCAATTAGTATCTCTAGCGAGTAGAGAAACTAAATTTTGGAGCTTCCCAATCTGGGCCAACTGAAGTTTCCATTCAATTAGTATCTCTAGCGAGTAGAGAAATCTATCTAATGCCCATATGTTTCTGGTGATTGCTTTACGGGAGTTTCCATTCAATTAGTATCTCTAGCGAGTAGAGAAGTAGAGGAAAATGGGACATTCTTTAAACAGATACAAGTTTTGTTTCCATTCAATTAGTATCTCTAGCGAGTAGAGAAGCAAACACCTTCACGGCAAGAGCGACGATAGGAGAAAGTTTCCATTCAATTAGTATCTCTAGCGAGTAGAGAAGAACCATCTCCAGCTTGAAAGCTTTGAGGTCTTTGAAGTTTCCATTCAATTAGTATCTCTAGCGAGTAGAGAAGTTAATCGAAGTCAAGAAAAGCAAATTGCACATCAGAGTTTCCATTCAATTAGTATCTCTAGCGAGTAGAGAAGGTAGTCTTTGGAACCCTTATCCTGAAAAGCTTCCAGAAGGGGTTTGCGAGGCTTAGGAACATTGTAACTCAGAACAGGACTAATAAATTATCAATAATACCTAAAAGTCTTGTGGGGATGGCTTTCGAGGCTGCCAACGAAAAAATAGGGAATAGAGAGATTTTCATAGAGGGCCGCGAGCAAGTAGTACAAATTAGATAATAATCGAAGTTGGAGGAGAAGAAAGAGGAGGATGTCCCCAAGCTTCAACTTGAGATAAAGTGTGAGCAGATAAAGGATAAAAACGTAAACTATCTTCTCCAGACTTAAAAACTTTTTTTAATCTTTTTTGTAATTCTTTATATTTAATCTTGGTTAGAATACACTCAAAAACAGAATATTGAACCCGTTTTCCATAACCTTCTAATAAATCTGCAACTTTTTTACGTCGTTTGTTATCAGGAATATCGTAAACAATAACATAAAATAACATAAGTTGACTGCTTACTTTTGTTAGATGTGATTTGCATTATTTGAATCAATTTAGATTAGTAGAAACTAGCGAATTAAATAAGGTTGATAACCATCAATGGGTAAATAAACAAAAGCCTTATAACGTTTGACTTGTTGTAAAAGAGTATCCCAACGAGGTCTTGGTTCTTCATTGTTAAATAAAAATGATTCTTCCATTCGCTGAATAAAAGCCTTTAAAAACTTACGCCTTCCTGAAGTATTCAGAAAACAACCACTATTACGATAGTCAAAATCAGTATCCATTTTAATCATAGATCGGTTAATTAAATATAAAACAAGAGAATCAATAATTGGAGCGCGAAATTCTTCAATTAAATCAGAAGCTAAAGCGGCATGGCGATCACTACCTTGATGCAAACAAGCCTGATACGGATCAAGCCCCTGTAATTCAATGAGAGCTAAAAGATGATTCCAGAGAAGCTGATAACCAAAGGAAAGTAAAGCATTAACAGGATTGCCAGGAGGACGACGCGATCGCCCAAGAAAAACAAATTCTGAATTTAACAATAGCTCATCAAAAACCGAAAAATAAAGACTAGCTCCAGTTCCTTCATAACCCATTAATTGCTCAATTCGAGTTGATTGCATCGCCTGATCACTTAAATAATCTAAAGACTGAATAACTTTTGTTAATTTTGGGGAAGAAGAACGACGATTTTGACGCTGTAATAGAACTCGACTATTTTTGAGTTTAGCTTGCACAATGGAACGAGCAACCCAAAGGCGATCGCTAAAATTAAGTTCCTGCTGATAGCGTAAGAGATGACGATAACCACGCTCAAGAGAAAGAGTTCGTCCATAACAAAAACCCATACGAGATAAATAAACAATTGGGATATTGCGCCATAGACAAGCCCGAATTGCTTGAGTCGTTATCTGTGCCTGACCAAAAATCAATACTTGTTCTAATAACGGTAACTGAACTTCAGCAATCAGTTGATTCTTAAGATTGACCTGCAAAAATTCTTGCTTAAGAGAAACATAACTACCTTGTTGAGAAATATAAAGTGTTTTCAATCTAAATCAGTCCGTTTCAATTTTTCAGGCTGTTTACTTAACTTAGAAGTGATTTTTCCTAAACCTTGATCCGATGACAAAGAAGCAGAATAAGAAGCTGGCAATAACCAACGAATTAACCCATCTCCTAGTGTTGCTACAAAAAAAGTTGAAATCATAATTAAAACCGTGTTGACAATGACGGCTAATAAACCCAATGGTGCAATTAAAAGAATAATTAAAGTTATCAACCCATTGATTAGGGACATCGCTAGATTGCGAATGAAAAAAAGATGTTGCCGAGAATACATACTGTTATTGTGGGTTTGCCTGAACCGAGACAAACAGATTTTAAAAGATTTTTTACTTCAAATTCCACTAAAAGATAATATTAAGATCACAAATTGCTAACGCAGCAAAAGCCTAGAGTGATTGACTTTAAACACTCATTTACTAAAAATCATTAATACTTTCTTTTAGCCATGCTTGAAACACGCAAAATTCAACGTTATCAACAAACCTCAGCTATTGAAAGATTGTTACTATTATTGGCTGTTCTACTCAAAAATCCTGGTATTGGTTGTAAAAATGACGATGGACAAGAAACAAACGGAACCCATCACGAATCATTAATAGCAGTACAAATCAAAATTCGGGAATTAGCGCAACAACTCGATATTCCAATTAAAGAAGGTTATCCTGCCACTGCCACCCTTCGTAAAGATTTGGAAATATTACGAGATTATCAGATCCTAGATCGCCGAATGTATCGTTGGGGATATTATTTGGGAACAGGTGCTTTAACTCCTGAAGAATTGAGAATTGCCTTTAATGCCCTTGAATCCCAAGCGATTTATCAAGGTGATCCTCGGATTCGGCAGATCTATTTTCAACTGAGCAAAAGATTAAGAGGTTTTGAATTACCTGCTAATCAAGACTTTTTTTATCCCGTTAGACAACATCTGAATAGAGCCATTAATTATACTGATCCCCAAGAAATGATGGAAAAAGGAGAATACCGCAACACTCTTTTTCATCAGTTAGATCAGGTTGAACAGGCAATTATTCAGGGTCAGGCGATTGAGATTTGTCGCGCCGAAGATCCCTATCAATATCAAGATTTGGGCATGATTCAACTGTACCCACTGCAATTAATTTATTACGATATTGCTTGGTATTTACTTTATGAATCCTCTGCAACAAATTGTTTAGTCGTGGCTAGGGTCAATCGCTTTAGTAATTATTGCAAAGTTTTATTAGGGGCAAAACGGGATCTAGAAATCCAAAAGGAAAGTTTAAGAAAAGCTTATAAATTACTAGAAAATGGCTGGGGCTTGAAATTAGGGAATCTAGAAGAGCAAATTGAGGAGTTAAATGGAGAAATATCCTTACTCGCAATTGAGGTTCGTTTTTTTCCTCCTGTGAGCGAATTTATCGAAGAAGGTGAACGTCGTCATCCGTTGCAAAAAATTAAACATGGTAAGCGTGATAAAGTTACAGGAAAACCTGAATATATTGATTATTTACTCAAATTGCCGCCCCGCTCTTTGGATGAATTTAGTATTTGGGTACAACGTTATGGCGATAAGGCCCTAGTTCTTTCTCCCTTTGTTTTGGTAGAACGACACCAACAAGCCGCGATCGCTTTAGTAAAAAATTATAATTCAGTAAAAGCCGATATTGACAAAACAACTTAGTTAGTGCCTCTAACCCAATCAGAGAGTGGTTTATAAACTTTTGTAATTTAATTTTCAAATATTGTGCAATTCCTAGTCTAAAACTGAAAAATCCGTTAGAGTATTTCTAGTGTCTTAGCGAAACGCAAAACAATTGAGAGTTCAAATTTGTGTCTAAAATTTACTGGCAAGCAAAAATTTGGGGATTACTCCACGATCCAGCGTTAAAATCTCTTTCTAGTGGCAAAGGATTTGCTCGTGAAGGGCAGTGGGACTTATTGAAATGTATGGAAGGTTGGAAATCTCCTAAACAAAAAGGCCCTAGTCGGGGAGAATTTCAGCTACAAAGTGAATGGTTAAAATATGTTGGACTGTGTGACTTAATTTCTTCTGCCAGCGATCGCAGCACCATTGGACGATTAGATCCAAGTTTTAGTGCTGTCACTTACAAGGAAGATAAAGGATTACAAATTCGTCATTTATTGTCGGGTGAACCGTTAGATATTTTCCTTAATAAGGAATGGCAAAAAGAAGTTAAAGATAAAAAACAAGCATTCTTAGAAGAACAAGAAACTGCGTTCTTAAATCAGATCAAAGATTGGGATGATCCTAAAAAAGTCTTTTGGGCCCTGTGGCGTTGCTATCCAGAATTTTTGGAAAAAAAAGAGCCTCTAATTCATCTTTTACCCGCAGAAACTCGTTTACCTGATGCCTCTTTGTGGAGCCATGTCAGTATGACTTCAGCCCTAGCAGGTGGTTTAGCTGGATACTATAAAAATTCAGAAGATTATCCCCAAAAAGGCAAATCTTTTAACAATTATTCTCGTCCCTATTTAGTTAATTTTACATTTTCTCCTGTTCAAGAACTGATTAAAGCTAGTCGTAAAATTCGAGATTTTTGGGCAGGTTCTTGGATTCTTCATTATCTCTCTGCTAAGGTCTGCATGGCGATCGCCAATCAATATGGCCCAGATTCTCTTCTTTATCCCTGCTTATATCAGCAACCTTTAATTGATCAATGGCTTTTAGAACAATATCCAGACTTTAAAGAATGGATAGAAAAACCTAAAACTTCGCAATTACTAACAGCAGGTTTTCCTAATGTCATTATTATAATTTTACCGAATAATAATAAATCCAAAGATGACGTTAAAGATAATCCTGTATTTGCAGCTACTCAACTTGCTAAACAAACCTTAATTAAGGAATGGAAAGAGCTAGGAGATAAGAGTTTAGAGTTTTTACAAAGTCAACGAGATTGGCCTGAAATTAACCCCAGCACTTGGGAAGATTGGTTAACTACTCAATGGCAAACCTACTGGGCCGCTTTTCCGATTGGAGATCCTAATCAAGAACTCCATTGTTCCTTACGCACTAGCAAAAATAAGGATACCGAACAAGTAACAGAGGTTTTTAAAAAATGGTGTGAAGCCCAGAGTGAAATTAGTCAGCCTAAAGCCAAAATTTTTGAAACAAATGAAGAAAAGTTTCTCAAGGAAATTTTTAAGTTGACCTATCAAGATGATGATGAAAATAAGGAAACTGAAAAAGAAGATAGTAAACAATACAATGAAGCAAAATATAGCAAACAACCGAACTTAAATGTTGGTTCATGGTGGGCTCCCACTTTTGATCAACTTCGGCTTAGTCTAAATTCTATAAAAAATGCTCGTACTTGGGAAATTTCTACTGCTTTTTCGGTGCGTTCTAGTATATCGGGCATTGGGCCAGCCGTTCATGCCTTAGAAACTGAATCCGAGAGAGCAGATTGGTCAACAGAAAAGGAAGTAACTGAATTTTGGAAGAAACATTATGGTTTATTTGATGGTAGCGAAAAACTGAATGCAACTGAAGTAATTAAACGAGTTTTACATCAACTTTTGCCAGATTTATTAACGTGTTCTAAAGAGAATATTGATTTTGCCTATCCTGATTTGAGTGCTGGAGTCGCGGGTTATTTAAAGACTCAATTAGAATCCCAAAAGCTAGAAGCAATTACCCATTATCAAACAGCTTGCCAGGCAATTAATAATAAGATTTTAGCTGAATATAAAGTAATTCTTTCATCCCGAACCCAAGCCTGGGGTATTCCTTTTATTGATCAAAATACTATCTCTGAACTTTCTAGTTTAGTGAGAAAATATCATCCTCGCTTTTTAAATGTAGGTTGGTTAGTCGAAGATCAAGAATTAGCTAAAACTGACCCGATGAAAGAGTATAGAAAAACGTTAAGCAATGAAATTGATAGCCATTATCCTAATAATAACCCAACAGATTGGTATGTAATTGCAGCAGGCGACGGGGATAGTATGGGAGATTGGTTGCGAGGAACTCATCTTAAAAATTATGAAAGTTATTTACCTGATCAACTCAGAGAAAAGATTGAATCTGGAGATAAGCTTCCTGAAAAATATAGAGAGCCTTTACAAGCTTTTTTGAAAGTAAAAAAACGGATGGGGCCATCAACCCATAGTGCTTTAAGTCGTGCTTTACTAGATTTTTCTAATCAACTTGTTCCCTATCTTACCGAACAACGTTATGCTGGTCGCTTAATTTATAGCGGTGGTGATGATGTTTTAGCTTATACAAATCTCTGGGAATGGGATAGTTGGTTGTGGGATATTCGGCAATGTTTTAAAGGCGATAAAGATCCTAAAGATCAATTTGATAATAAGGGTAATTATTGGCGATGGAAAAATGAAGAAACTCCTGAAGGTATCGCTAAACGTCCACTTTTTACAATGGGTCAATCTGCAACCATTAGTTTTGGTTTAGTCATCGCTCATCATTCTGTTCCTTTGGCGATCGCCTTAGAAAATCTTTGGGAAGCCGAGAAAGAAGCTAAAGAACATGAATATTTTGATCATGAGAATCAAAAACAAGTAAAAGACGCTGTTCAGGTGCGAGTTATTTATGGAAACGGCAATATTCTCAAAGCTACCAGTAAATTTGATGTTTTTAATCAATGGCGAAAACTGATTATCAACTTTCCCAAATTAGATGCTTCTTTATTTGAACAAGCCGCTCAACTTTTGGAGAATCATCCCATTCCTGATAAATCTGCCATTAAATTTTGGGTAAAAGCTTTCAGCGATCGCCGTGAACAATTAAGTAAATTAGATATTAATCAAAAAGAAAAGTTTACTGATATATTTGCAAAATTTATTGATCATTTTTGGCAAACTAATTGTACTTATATTCCTGAAGATGAAAAGCAAACAGATGATGATAAACACAAAAAACAAGAAGCAGATAAAAAACGAGATCAGCAACTCAAAACTTGGTTTAAATTAGCCGCTTTTATTAAACGTAAACGAACGATTAAATGAGGACAATAATTATGCAATTACTCACCCATAAATTTACTGTCGAACAATACCATCAAATGGGAGAAATTAATCTTTTCGATCCTAGTGATCGACTAGAACTTATTGAAGGAGAAATTATTAATATGTCACCCATTGGTTTTCGTCACGCTTTTGCAATTAATTATTTAGGCAACTGGTTCCCTCGTCAATTAGGAGAAAAAGCCATTGTTAGTATCCAAAATCCTATTCGATTAAATAATCAATCTGAACCCCAGCCCGATCTAGTTTTGCTTAAACCTCGTGAAGATTTTTATGAAAATCAATTACCTCAAGCAGAGGATATTTTGCTCTTGATTGAAGTTGCTGATTCGAGTCTTAGTTATGATCGAGATATTAAAATTCCCCTCTATGCTAAGAACGCTATTAATGAAGTTTGGCTGATTAATCTCAATCAAAATCAGTTAGAAGTTTTTCGCTATCCTGACAATAATCAATATCAAAAACAACAAACTTTGACCAGTCCTCAAACGATTTCTTCTTTAAGTTTTCCCGAATTAAATTTTCCCTTAAACAAAATCTTTAATTAACCAATGCACTGGTACACAATCACTCCCCTTGATGTTATTTTATTACGAGATGCTAAACCCTTTACTCCTGGTGAACGCGCGTGGGCTGGCAGTGTTTTTCCTCCCAATGGTCATGCGATCGCTGGAGCCTTACGAGGATTATCAGGGCAAAAAGATCAACTTAAAATTATCGGCCCTTTTTTCTGTTTTAAAAATGAAACCCTTTATTTTCCCCGTCCTTTGGGTTTTGTTGACAGTAAACCGCTAATTCCTGTGGATTGGGATGAGAATAATGCTCTCCGTCATGCCCTCTGCGATCGCAGTAAACCTCGTCCTTTAACTAAACCTTCTTGGCTTAAACACGATGATGACGAACAATCCCATAATCTAAATTCCGAAAAATGTGCAAAGAGTAGTCAAATAGCTAAATATCGTCAATATTTGCCCTATCAAGTTGTTTTGGAATATTTGGAAACAGGTAAAATAGGGAAGGAAGATTGGCAACGTTCCCCTGATGAATCTGAAAAACCTTGGTCGGTAGAAACTCGCTCCCACAATTCCATAGAACCTGGGACTCGTCAAGTGAAAGAAAGCGATGGTTATTTTGTAGAAAATGCGATTCGGATGCACTCTAATTGGAATTTGGCGATCGCTTTAGATCAAGAGATTCCGACTCCTACGATCTTACGTTTAGGCGGTGAAGGGCATCGAGTGATTCTAGAACGTTGTGATCCTTTAAAAGAACAATGGAAAGCTCTACAAAAGCAATCCGAACATAACTTTAAAAAAGAAGGAAAAGCGATCGCTTATCTCGTAACGCCTGGTGTTTTTGAATATCCCCAAAAGAAAAATGGCAAAATTCAATCTGTTTGTCGCGCTTGGCCTTGGGAATGGAAACTTGTCCATTATGATTCTAATAATTTAGGCAATTTAATTAGTGTGGCAACGGCTCAACCCACAGCGATTAGTTGCCGAATTAAATATGACAAAAAAAGTATTCCTGCTCCCCAAGTTTTTGCGGCTCCCGTTGGTAGTCAATACTACTTAAATAAACCCCAACTTCTTTATCAAGATTTAGAGGAAGGGAAGTCTAACAAAAAAGCTCAGCGTTGGCGACAACTCGGCTATTCAGAATTACTTTGGATTAACTATTCCCCATAAGCTTAAATTTATATCTATCACCATGAAAAAATACATTACTTACACTTATCTACTAACCCCTCTTCATACAGGAGCAAGTTCTCAAGCAGGAAATATGATGGGAATCGCTCGTGAAACTCACACAGAATTACCCTATATTCCTGCATCTTCTTTACGGGGAAAAATTCGCTCTGAACTTGAAGCAACACATCCTGATGAAGCAGGAACATTTTTTGGAGAAAGAATTAAAGATGGTCAACAACCAACAGAAAGTGAAGTCTGGTTTGCTGATGCAACTTTATTGCTATTTCCCATAGCTTCATTTAGTCATCAATTTGTTTGGATCACTTGCCCCTTATGGCTGAGTCGTTGGAATCGTTGGCTTCAAAATAAGGAATTTGGAGAACAGATTATTGAATGGCGTGAGTTACTCAATGATCCTAAAGAGAAGGACAAGAATAAAAAAGCAATTTCTACAATGACGGGCCAGTCTCTCTATCTACAGGGAGCGTTACTGAATAGTTCTGATATTGAAGCTATCAAACAAGATGATGATTGTTGGGAGCTATTGGGAAAATTACCCGATGGGAACGGTATTCTTGATCTAAAAAATAAATTGGTTATTTTATCAGATGATGATTGCGCTGGTTTAGTCGAAATTGGCTTACAAAGAGAAGTGAGAGTTGCGCTTAAAACTGATTCTAAAACAGTAGATAGTGGATCTTTTCGATCTGAAGAATCTATTCCTTCCGAAACAATTCTATTCTTTCCCTGGGGACTTAAATCAATTCAAAATGATGATGATAAAACTGAAAACATTCGTAAGTCTTTGTTAGCTACTTTGAGCGATCGCCTACAGTTTGGTGGTCTAGAAAGTATTGGACATGGCTGGACAGAACTAACCACAGAGGAGATCAAATAAATGTTAAAAATTGATACCAGAGATTTTAGTAAAGCTGCTTGTGTGGGACTTGAAGAAATCAAAAAAAGTGTGGACGTAAACAATCATCCAAAAGCGAGTTCAATTGTTCAAAGTTTGCCATCCTATATTTCAACTTGGGGATTATCTCGTTTAGCTGGAGATGGGCAAAAATATAAATTAGGTCAAACAGCTTATAAAGGAGAAGTTTATCAAGAGTTTCTTAAAACATTAAAAAAAGTTAGTAGCATTTCTTTTGACTATACTGATCACAAAACATTGTTAGAAATGGATTTGACGATTTATACAGGATTGAATCGCTTGGCCATTGAACTTGCAAAAGAATGGTCTTTTTGGGCAACACCTATTCTTGGGAAGGCTGAAGAGTAATGAATAAACAATTAGATATTTGGCAAAAATTCATTCAAACTGAATTAAAAATAGGTTCCAAACTTGGGACACTCTTTGAAAAAGCAAATTTTGATAGTTTGGATAATAAAATTCTAATCCTTGTTTTTGAGGATGAAAATCTAGCTAAAACTGCGAAAGGACAAATTGAACCATTAAAGAAAAAATTACCAAGAGAATTAACACCGTGCGATCGCATCCAAATTCAAACGGGTAAAATTTCTACCATGAAAGCCTCTGTTCCTTCATCGAATAGTAAAAAACAAAAGAGTATGAATTCTTTACAAGCTCTTAACTTTGCTGAGTTTAAAAATGAATTACCGAAACCAGTTTTAGAAGCGGCAGTTAGTGCAGAAAAGAATTGTCAAGAACTTTACAATATATTACAAAAACGAACAAAGTCTTTAGTTGGAAACGAAGGAATTACCTTTGCTGTTGATTTTAATTGGCGTGTAAGAGTCGGTGGTACTCGTGGTTTTCGAGAACTGTTACTGCCTGTTTTTCACCCAATTTTTGGTGTTCCCTACATCCCTGCATCAAGTTTAAAAGGAGCCGCTAGAGCTTGGGCTAGATCGAAAAATAATACTGAAATTGATAATTTATTAGGTTTTTTGGATAAAACCGCAGCTGCAAAAGTTGAAATTTTAGACGCATTTCCGACAAAACCTTGTTTAAGTGTTGATGTTTCTACACCTCAATGGCAGTGGAAAGAGAATAAAGTTAGTTATAAACCAGAGCCTCATCCATTACTAAGTATGGAACAACCAAATTTATGTATAGGTTTACGTCCAACGGCAAGGGGAAATGCGAATGATGTTGAAGAAGTTAAAAAGTGGTTAGAAAATGCACTCAAAGTAGGCATTGGTTCAAGAGTAAGTAGTGGTTATGGCAAAGCATTAGGTCAAGTTTATTCTTTTTCTCATAATAAAAGTTTTGATTTTGAGCTTTGGACACAGGGAATGTTTGGAGCAGAGACGAATAAAGTTGAATTTCGACCGACTGCCCTGCGAGGAATTTTACGTTATTGGTTTCGTGCCGTTGCTCTTAGTCTTTATCCTCCCGACATTGTTCAGGATTTAGAAAATGAGATTTTTGGAAAATTAAGCCAACAGGGAGAAATAGCGATCAGCACGATTGTTAATCCATCTCAGAAAAAAAATCCTTATTATACTGGTAAAATTTATTTAGAAGCTAAAAATCAAGGAATTCTTAATTTATTGGAAAAAATTTTAATTTTAGCATCTCATTTAGGTGGATTTGGGCGTAGTTCTCGCCGTCCTTTACACTTATTAAATAAACGTATGCGGGGTTGTCATTGGACAATTGAAGACAGTCAGTTCCCTTTGGAATATAACAAAGAACAATGGCAAAAATTATTTAGTGATCTTCATGCAGCTTTTGAATTAATTAAACTACCGATCGCGAAATATCAATCTGATCCTGGCTTATTAGGATCTCGTTATCAAGATGTTTTAGACAGCAATGCTCAAATTTGGTTACTTCAATCGCCAAATCAAATTGAACCCAGCGAAGTGGATAATTGGCAATCACAAGGTGATCAAGAAAATGTTCGAGGTTCTGCTTTAAACTTACTGTACAGTGATAATAAATTTAAGGGAGGCGAGCACCAAAATCAAGGTAATGAGAATGTAGGTGGTAAGCTAGGAACACCTTCTTACGTTTGGATTAAATCAATTTTTCCTGCAAATAATAAAGCTTATCAAGTGGTGACAATCTTTGGAGTTAATCATCCAGATCGTAAGGCTTTTGTTAAGGAACTCCAAACACAAAAAGCCATATTAGTTGTTGGGGATATCTCTTTATTATCTGCATCTACAAAAGTGATAAAACCGACTATTAAACCCAATTTAAAACCTAAACATAATCTTTAAGGAGAATAATAATTATGGCCAGTATTCTTTTTTCCTTTGTGGGAAATCAAGACCCTTTTGGAAGTATCACTGGAGAGGGATCAATCGTAACTTTATTAAGGGGTTTAAAAGGAAGAAATATTAAGATTTCTAGAGCTATTCTTCTTTATACACAAGGTGAACGCGGAACTGAGAAAAATGCTTTTGATACCAAAGAACATATTGAATCAGATGCAGATTTAAAAAATATTCCGATTAGTATTTATCCTGTTAGTGAAAAACTGTCAACTGACCCAACTGATTTGTCCACTGCTATTGATGATGCAAAATCTGGGTTAAATAGACTCAATACATACCTTAAGCCAGGGGATTTTATCGAATTTAATGCTTCTTCAGGAACTCCTGCAATGAAAGCAACATTTAGTGTTTTTCAGGCGGCGAACTATGCAATGAATAGTCGTGTCTGGCAAGTTCGTAATCCCGACACTAAAAATCCTGAGCAAGAAAGAGTTTTTAAAAGTGATCTTCGCGGTTTAAGACGTGAATTTGACTTCACAGTATTATGTAAATTAATTAACGAATATAATTACAGTGCGGCATTAGAGATTATAAAAATTTCTAGTATCGATCTAGACAGTAGTTTGTTAAATAAAATTTTTGCTTGTAATCTTTGGAATCAAGGACAGTTTGAGCAGTTCTATGAACAAATTAAATGCTATTTAAAACCGATACAGAAAAATCAAGCTGAAAACATCTATTGGTGGAAAGCCTATGAGCAGGCTTATACAGCAGTTATTCGTCTTGAACAAGGACACACAACCGAAGCAATGCTTCATAGTTATCGAGCAGTTGAAGGACTTATTTATGAATGGATAAAGAATGAATTACAGAACTATATTATTGATAATAAAAATGAGTATGCTTTATTAGAGAAAGAAATTTTAGATAAATATCCATTTGAGGATTTAAAAGATTTATTTAAGGAGTATGATAAAAGAAACACTGGGAAGATAGAAATACGAAGAAAGGTACAAGCAACTCTCATTCGACATATTATTTTAAGTAACAGAAACAATGCAGATTTTAATGGCTGGGATAACAAAGAAGCAATGAAACTTCGAGACTTTTTGTCTCATAAATTAGGAGGTATTTCACAGAATGATTTATTTAATGCTTGGTGTCAGTATAAGTATAATAAATCAACAGAAAAATGGGAATCTCAAAATGATATTTATAATCCTAAACAGTGGAAACAGCGTTTATTAAATTGCCTTAACTTAATTACCAATCAAAATTTTGATTCGTTTGAAAGTGCCAGTTTATTTTCTTTTGTGCATGAAGAAGTTAAAAAACAGTTAGAGAATCATCAATTCCAATAATTGTCAACAAAACTCAGAACAATGTTTTCAAGTGTTTCCCTTACCTCAAAAATAAATGAAATGCGATCGCGTTCCTACTTTTTCTATAACCCAATAAATCCCCTTTCATTTCACATTCTCCCTTAGTAACCCACATTCAGCAGGTTAAATTGTAAAATGTTATTTTAATCTAAATGAAAGGGGATTTATTGGGTTATAGAAAAAGTAGGAACGCGATCGCATTTCATTTATTTTTGAGGTAAGGGAAACAC
>JANNLO010000113.1:0-34411 GCA_031396835.1 Snowella sp. SOY_38_metabat_116 | reverse complement strand
ATCCTTTTCATTACTTACTGAGGATGTGACCGAACTAATATTAGTCTTTTACGCAGGGGTAGAGGGTATGAATCCTCTATGGAAGTAGGCTTCCCATACTAAACGACCATTTCAGGTCGCGCGGCGTTAAACGAATCGCACGCTAATTGCCAGTCTGCCATTAATTCTTCTTGATGGATTTCTATCCAAGCTTCTACTAATCTTCGCTTACTTTTAGGTAATTCTCCTGCCAATAATTCAATATCAGTAATACTAAATACTGCTTTTTTATCTCCATACTCTGTATGAATATGGGGAATATTATGTTGTTGATTATCAAAATAATACATCCTGATTATAATTCCATAAAACATTGATAGTGTTGGCATAAAAACTCTTTAAATTTAAGATTAGTTAATATTTATAGTCTTATATTTAGCAATCAAAATAAATAGCGATCGGGAGATAAAGTTAAATAATCTCTTGGACGGCGATCGCCTTTGAATAAAAAAAGTATTCCCAGAAACCAGTTCCAAGAATACCTCATCAAAATAGATTAAACAGTTTGAGGTTGACCCTGGGGTTGGAATTGGAAAAGAGAATAAACAACATTTCGACGAATATCAATCATCATTTCTAAGAACATTTCATAGCCTTCTTGTTTGTATTCAATCAACGGATCTTTTTGACCATAACCACGCAGACCAACCGACTCACGCAAACCTTCCATTGATTGTAAATGTTCCCGCCAAAGATTATCAATTTGTTGCAAAATAAAGAAACGTTCGGCTTCTCGCATCAAACCAGCCCGTACCCGATCAACTTGAAATTCCTTCATGTCATAGGCTTTTCGGACTTCTTCATGGAAGAATATTTTCATTTCTGGAGCCGTCATATCTGCCATATCGCCCGTGGTAACATCTTCAAGTAAATAAATAAATTCCTTGACCTTATCGAGCATTTTTTCCGTGTCCCATTCTTCTGGTGGAAGCTCAGGATTGACATAAGCATCAACAATTTCATCCATTGTTTTTTCCGCATAAACTAACACTTGCTCTTTTAAATCTAGCCCTTCCAAAACACGACGACGTTCTGCATAAATTGCCTTCCGTTGATTGTTCATTACCTCGTCATATTCAAACACCTGTTTACGAATATCGTAGTAATAAGTTTCGACTTTTTTCTGCGCTCCTTCTAGAGAACGAGTTAACATTCTCGATTCGATGGGCATATCTTCTTCCACTCGGAACATTTCCATCATGCCCGCAACGCGATCGCCGCCAAAAATACGCAGTAAATTATCGCCCAAACTGAGGAAAAAACGAGTTGAACCTGGATCACCTTGTCGTCCTGCCCGACCCCGTAATTGATTATCAATGCGTCGAGATTCATGACGTTCTGTGCCGATAACGTGCAAACCACCTAGACCGACAACTTCTTGATGTTCTGTGCTAGTAAAATTTTCGTATTCTTTGCGAACTAGATTATAAACTTCTCGTAGTTTTTGGATAACGAGATCATCAGTCGGGGCTTTTTCTGCGGCAACAGCTAGTTTTTCTTCTGCTTCTAGTTCCGTTAAACTTTGTTCACCATATTCAGCCGAAGCAAACTTAACCGCTTCTTTCAGCATCTTTTCCGCTTCCCCAGAAATTTCTGTCGGGAAAATATCTTGAGAAACTCGCCAATTTTTCTTTTTCTTCCCCTGACCAAATCCTTGTGGGCGGTCACGTCCTCCAAATCCCTGCACATTAAACCCCAACTCATCTTCTTCTGGGCGAACAACTTTCGGCATCAAATATTCCCGCACCTTGAGGCGAGCCATATAGTCCGAATTTCCTCCTAAAATAATATCCGTTCCCCGACCCGCCATATTGGTGGCAATTGTAACTGTTCCTTTTCGTCCTGCTTGGGCAATAATTTCTGATTCTCGTTCCACATTTTCAGGTCGTGCATTCAGAATATTGTGAGGAATTTTCAACTCCTCTAACAACTTAGCAATGACCTCAGATTTTTCTACGCTGGTTGTTCCCACTAAAATCGGACGACCTTCTGTATGAAGTTCCTGGCATTCAAGAGCCACTGCTTGCCATTTTGCTTCTTCAGTTTTATAAACCACATCAGCCCAATCTTTACGACCCGAAGGACGATTCGTTGGTGTGATTGTGACTTGTAAATTATAAACTTTCTCTAATTCTGTTTCTTCGGTTTTTGCTGTTCCTGTCATGCCCGATAATTTGGGATAAAGTAGGAAGAAATTTTGATAGGTAATGGTCGCTAAAGTTTGACTTTCTCGTTGAATTTCAACCCGTTCTTTGGCTTCGATCGCCTGGTGTAAGCCATCACTCCAACGACGACCAATCATAATTCTTCCAGTGAATTCATCCACAATCACAACTTCATCGTCACGGACAATATAATTCACATCTTTGATGAACAACTCTTTAGCTTTAACTGCATTAAAAATATAGTGAGCCCAGGGATCATCTTTATCAAATAAATCAGTTGTCCCTAGTAAATTTTCTGCCTTTTCAAAACCCTCATCGGTCATGAGAACATTACGTTGTTTTTCATCAACCTCGTAATCATCTTCTTTCATTAATTGGGCAGCAATCTCGGAAGCTTGTAAATACTTTTCTGTTGGACGTTCTACTTGTCCTGAAATAATCAATGGTGTTCGAGCTTCATCAATGAGAATAGAATCAACTTCGTCAATCACACAAAAGTTAAAAGGACGTTGCACCACTTCCGCCATTGCTGTTGACATATTATCCCGTAGATAATCAAATCCTAATTCACTATTGGTGGTATAAGTGACATCACAGGCATAGTTCTTTTTGCGTTCCTCTGGACTCATTCCTGATTGTACTAAGCCGACAGTTAAGCCTAAAAAACGATGAATTTGTCCCATCCATTCCGCATCCCGACGTGCCAAATAATCGTTAACTGTCACCACATGAACGCCTTTTCCCGTCAATCCATTTAAATAAGAAGGTAAGGTAGCTACAAGCGTTTTTCCTTCTCCTGTCTTCATTTCAGCAATTTGTCCTTTATGGAGAATGATACCGCCGAGTAATTGCACATCAAAGTGACGCATTCCCAACACTCGTTTGCCTGCTTCCCGTACCACTGCAAAAGCTTCTGGCAAAATCTCATCCAGAATATCTTCTATTTCTTCGCTACTTTTGGCCTTTTCCAACAGTTCCCGAAAGGCAATTGTTTTTTGCTTTAGTTCTTCATCTGACAATATTTCAATGTCTTCTTCTATGACATTAATTTCGGCAATATAGGGCTGAAATTTTTTTAATTTACGGGAATTGGGATCGCCAAATAGAGTCTTAAACATAGTGATTTCGGGAATTATTAGGGATTTAATATGATAGGGAAACCGAGAAGGCTACTTAATAACGGCAGACAACAAAAGAGAAATTAAGTTATTTGTCTATTTATTTTACCAAAGTTAGGGTTGAGGCGGGAAAGATGCAATCCTAAAGTCATTTTTTAATCTATCTCAAGAGTATTAAGTATTCACCCAGCAAAGGGGAGAGGTTCTTTTGATGCAATCTTTTTGTGAATCCTGAAAATTAGTTATGAGCTAAGTTCAGATTTTTATGTTATTCTCTATCCTCAACCTAAAACCTGTATCATCATTGAACTTCTCCATTCTGTTTATTTGTGATGATTGAAAATTAGGCTTTTTATTATTAGCTATATATGCTTTTTTAGATTGATAACTATCCAAACTATGATTTTCTTTGAAGACACGAATTGCATTTCTTAATTGCTGTTCTCCTTTTCCGACCCAAACATTATTTTTCACCGCTCTTTCCTTTAATTCTACAAAAATAATACTGTCCCAATAAGTAAGCATTCCATCGCAACGGCTATCCATACTACCATCGACTCTTTTAATTTCAATACATTTGTCAATAGCAGTAAATGTAATCTCTATCTCATTTTTATTCTCAACAATGGCAATCCATTTTTCCTGTTCATTACAAATGTCAATATCAAGATAAGCAGGCTTGACAGATGGTGATGGTTCGTCGCAAAGTCCAAATTTAGATGAGCTTGTTTCGCGTTGACAACGTTTATCAAAGAAATTTATATTCATAATTACTCTTCAATTTCTAATTGCTCTTCAATTTCTAATAAATTATCAAAAGATTGATTGGTTTCTGCTAATAAAAGATTGAGATAGTTGTCATCAGAAGGTAATCCTTTATAGTTATCAAGTAATCTAATTTCTCCTTGTTCTGTTAATTGATATACAATTGAGTCTTCTCCAGAAATACAAGATACTTCAGGAACAATTTTTTCTAATTTCTGTTTTAGTAAATCCGCTTTTGGTGAAGATTGAATTTCTTGTAATAGCTTATTTCCTTTGATGGCTAATGTCAGATAATTAATAACATACGGACTATGGGTAGTTAGAATAAGTTGATTTCCTTTTGTCATATTAGCAAATTCCAGTAATTTATAAAGTACGTCTTTTTGAGACGTGGGAAAAAGATTTTGTTCTATTTCTTCCACAATATTTAAAAAACATTCATTCTTATATTTAGAAGATAAGACTTCCAACGCTACTTTTTTTAAGTCATCAGAAAGATTTTTGTTTGACAGTATTTTTTCTATTTCTATTTTTAATCTTTTTTGTTCTTCTCCACTAAGTTCATTTTTGGAGGTATCTTTCTCTTTATTAATAGATAAAGCAATATTTTTAGATACTAAAAACAGAGCAACAAATGATTGAAAACCGCTAGAAGCCTCTGACAATTTTAGCTTATAATCATTTCCTATAATATTTGAAATCTTATTAGATTTATCAAACTCAAATTTTACATTGCCCACAGGCAAATCTAAACGGCCAGATAATTCTTGTTGTGAACGTTCCAACTCTTCCCAAAAAGTCGACAGTGATAGAGGTAAGCCTTTTATTTTTTCAGGTTGTCTTACAGCACTCAAAAAATTGCGTTCTGCTGGTACATACATGATTTTAGGTACAGTATAGTTTTTTGCTCCACTATTTGTAGCAGAAGTAGTTAATTTTCCTCCACTAAAATTAATGCTATAAGCATTTCCTTTATATTCGATTTCAGTTTCTGATAAAAAGTAGTTTTTTAAATTTTGATAGTTACAATATGTATTAATAAATCGATTGTAACTCGTTACATATTTTTCTTCAATATCTCCACGATATAATCCCTTTTCTAGCCAACTGAATGTTGAAATTAATTTAGCAATGCAGCTTTTTCCTGTTCCTTGGTTACCAATAAAAACAGAAACTTTGCGAATATCCATGAAACCATCGTTTTCTGCAAGTCCCTCTTTAATCGGACCAAAATTTTTAATTTTAATTTGACTCATAATATTTTTATATTTTACTAAGCGGGATTTATTGACATATCCAGTCTCTATCTAATCTAAAAAGTTAGAGCGTTACAACGAACAGATGAAGTAGGCTTTTTTACGATGTATTGCAAAAGTGCTTTAGCCAAGTAGAAAAACAAACTATTCTCAACGTGATTGCTGTTATTCCATCACCAAGCCCAAACTACTAGGTATTTTTGACGATAAGGGTACTTAATAACGGCAGACAACAAAAGAGAAATTAAGTTATTTGTCTATTTATTTTACCAAAGTTAGGGTTGAGGCGGGAAAGATGCAATCTTCAAGTGCCGCCATGGGATCGCAATTATACTTTTGCCAAGGGTTTAAAGATGCTTTGCGAATGGGCTACCAAGATCAACTGCTAAAATAAAGTCAGAGTCAAGTTTTAACGGCTGGCATTGCTGATGGAGCAAACAATTCTGCATCTGTCCCTTGTTGCTCTACTATGTTTGTTATTCCGCAATATTTAAGGGCAAAATTTTAAATAAGCAATGGATAGCAGTTTAATTCTGTCTAATATCTTAAATCCGCCAGTTTTATTCTTTTTTTTGGGAATGATCGCGGTGTTTGTTCAATCCGATTTAGAAATTCCCAATCCCTTACCCAAGTTATTTTCTCTGTATCTCCTAGTCGCAATCGGTTTTAAAGGCGGGCATGAACTGGTTGAAAGTGGTTTAAATCCCCAAATTGTGACCACTTTACTCGCTGGCGTATTAATGGCTTCGATTGTGCCAATTTATTCTTTTTTCATTTTACGAACTAAACTCGATAATTACAATGCGGCGGCGATCGCAGCGACCTATGGCTCGATTAGTGCAGTGACTTTTATTACAGCTAGTTCGCTCCTCGACAAATTGCAAATTATTTATGGTGGTCACATGGTGGCAGCCTTAGCATTGATGGAATCTCCCGCGATCGTGGTGGGTTTAATTCTGGTAAGAGTTTTTACAAAAAAAGAAACTATTTCTGCTGATGAAAATGATGAAAATGATCAAAACGAAATCGAAGAAACCTCCTGGGGAGAAGTCTTACGAGAGGCATTTTTAAATGGATCAGTTTTATTATTAATTGGTAGCCTGATAACAGGAGTATTAACGGGTAGTAATGGCTGGAGTAAGGTTCACTTATTTGTCGAGAAAGACCTTTTTTATGGCGCATTAATGTTTTTTTTACTGGACATGGGACTAGTCGCCGCTCGTCGGATTCGAGACCTTCGTCAAGCTGGTATGTTCTTAATTAGTTTTGCCATTTTGATGCCGATCGCGAATGCTTTTATTGGGATTGTTCTCGCCAAAATGATTGGTATGGGTGAAGGTAATGCGCTCTTGTTTGCGGTTCTGTGTGCTAGTGCGTCCTACATTGCCGTACCCGCCGCTATGCGGATGACAGTGCCTGAAGCTAATCCTAGTCTTTATGTTTCTATGGCTCTAGCAATTACTTTTCCTTTCAACATTATTGTTGGTATTCCAATTTATCTACAAACTATTAAATTATTGGGAATCTAAAAATGTTAGAATCTGTCAAAAAAATTGAAATTATTGTTAGCGATCCTGAAGTTCCTTCTGTTTTAAAAATTCTTAAAAAGAACTTGATCGAAAGATATACTGTCATTAACAATGTGTCTGGTTGTGGTGAACATGGTTCCTATGGAGATGATTTAATTACTAATAGTTATATTATGATTATTTGTCCTAATTCAGAAGTAGTAGAACCGTTAGCCAGCGCAATGCAACCTTTACTAAAGAAATTAGGAGGAATTTTTATTGTTACCGATGTTCAATGGATTGTTCACTAATCCTAAGTTCTATTAGTAATTAAATCGCAATTTCCAAAATCACCATCAGTTATCTTGCAACAAGTTTTTGAGACAATAACTCAGTATAATTGCTGAACAAAAAATTATATGAATTCAATACATCTGTGTAATATTACGCGGTGTTTTATGGGGAAATGCAATAAATATTTATGAGTATATTTTTAATACTTATTTATCTTGGAAAAAGCCCAATATCCTAACATATAAATAATGTCATAATACGTGTTACAAAAAAGTCATTACTAAAGGTAATGTTCTGATTTTTATGAGTAGATTTTTCATGAATAGTGTAGTAGTTTATATAAATGAATACTAGTCCTTAGCAGTGGAGACGATTGATAAATGGGAAAATTTGTTGGTATTGATCTGGGTACAACTAATTCTGTTGCGGCTTTTTTCTTTAAAGATGTTCAAGTCGTAAGTGCAAAAGACAACTCAATAGAAATATTAACTCGCTCTGTTGTTGCTTTTTCCCAAGGAAAGTTAATCGTGGGAGAAGAGGCTTATAACCAGTTATTAAAAGGTGAGTCAGAAAATGTGATCATGTCTATTAAACGTTTAATGGGGCGTAGTTTCAGCGATCCAGTCATTGCTCAACAACAATCTCATTTAAGCTATAAGATTACGCAGTCCAGCCAAGGAACAGAAAACAGTTTGTCTGTTTGGTTGGCAGGAAAAGAGTATGAGCCAGAGGATATTTCGGCTGAAATTCTCAAAAAAGTCGTTCAAAATGCCCAAATATATCAACAAAATCAACTAGGGCAAACTGGACAAATTACAGAAGCCGTTATCACCATTCCCGCTTATTTTAATGATAAACAGAGAGATGCCACCAAAAATGCAGCAAAAAGGGCTGGACTAATTGTTCGAGAGCTTTTACCAGAACCGACGGCGGCCGCTATTTCCTATGGATTTAAGCCTGATTCTGATGACGTTAAAACGATTCTGGTGTACGATTTTGGCGGAGGAACCTTTGATTCTTCCGTCATTACAGTTTCAGGGAATACATTTGTAGAGTCAGGGAAAGCAGGCGATTTATGGTTAGGAGGTGACGATATTGACAATCGAATTATTGAATTAGTTAAACAAAAAGTTGCTAAAGAAGAAGATTTAGATGATATTGACGATTTAATTGCTAGAATGCCCCAGTATCAGCGAGTAAGTTTTTTAGGGGATCTTAAAATGACCGTTGAACAGGCCAAAATCACTCTAAGTAGTGTTACTGAGGCAAAAATTCTTCCAGCAACACCCTTGTTAGACGATTTAGGCATGATATATATTGATGTTGTCATTACTCGATCTGAGTTTGAGGAAATGATTTTTCCCCTAGTAGAGAGAACGATCGCCGTTTGTCGGGATGCCATTAAATATTCTGATTATCCCGAAGATATGATTGATACAGTTCTTCTGGTTGGTGGTTCATCACAAATTCCTTTAGTTCAAAGAAAAGTGAGAGAAGCTTTCGGTACAGAAAAAGTTGTTGTTCATCCCCGTCCCATGTCTGCGATCGCAGAAGGTGCAGCAATTGTTGGAGCTGGCTTAGCAGAAAAAATTAGTACCGTTTCTCGAAATTATTATATTGAATTAATCAATGATCTGCGACACCTATTGATTAAACAAGGTGAAATTCTTCCGATAAAAACGACTCACACCTTTAAAACAGAATTCGATGGGCAAAGAGTAATCCATTATAAGCTCTCTAATTCTGACCTCGTAAAAGAAGATTTAGATAAATCTCAGAATAATGAACCTATTGGTCAAATGTGGTTGGCCTTAGATGAATTTTATCCCCAAGGAACAGAAGTTCTTGTCACCGTTGAGCTAGATGAGCAAAACAGTGCTTTACAAATTACGGCAGCTCTCAAAAATGATCCATCAATCAAAGTCAGTTCTTCTTTTTCGAGGGGAGGAAGAAATGAGAAAATTTATAAAAAAGTAGAAGAAGAAATACAAAAATTAAATCAAGAAGGAAATCTAACACCCATCGGTGTTGAAAAAATGAATCAAATCGCAGGGGAAGTCGTAAGAGCAGCTAATCAGATTCTTAATGAAGATGGAACAACTGAAATAGATAGGCTTGAGATAGCAGAAAATAAACTTAAGGAATTGGAAATATTTGCTTCTGATGACTATGATTCTGCTAAGTTCTTTATTTCTAGCTTTAAATTTGCTACTGAAGAGTGTGGAGACTTATTACCAGATACTCAAAAAGAACGCCTAGAAAGATTAACAGTTTCTTTGGAGGAAAGTATTAAAGAAAATAATCTCTCAGCTATTCAGTATCTTTCAGATAATGCTCAACAAGAATATGAAAATCTTCCCGATATCATACATCTATCACTATTTAACAATCCTAAACAATTCGTGGTCTATAAAAGGTTCACAACCTTTCAAGTTAACCAAACCGAGGCTAATGCAATGGCAATTAAGTTTGACCAAATAATGAAAGCTACCAAGCGAGATAATATAAATGAAAGCAAACGAGTTCAAAATCCCTATGATATTCTTGGTGTTTCTTCTGCGGCTTCCAAAGCTGAAATCACAAAAGCTTTTATGTTAGCAATGAAACGGAAAGAATATCCTGTAGATGTTATTGCTCACGCAAACAAAAGCTTAATGAATCCAGAGAAAAGGATTATAGCTGATTATTTACGTCCTATTTTACCAGCAATAGAACGCTTTAAATGCCAAGACTTATCAGGTATTGAAATTTTAAATTATGAACTTGATTTATTGGATGAATTTGATAATTTAGATATAGAATTAACTATTGAAGAACAAGCCTCAGAACTTGACAAGAAGTTAGGGTTATCTATTTTTTCTTCATCTCTTATCATCTCCTGATAATTTATCTTGTTATTAAAAAATATGAATCAACAACAAACATTTTTACGATTAACCCCAGAAGTTAGAGATCAGCTTTTAACAGAATATAATAATCTTTTGAAAGAAAAAATGCTTTTAAAACAATCTCTGCAAAAAGAAAAAGAACAAAATCAAGCCTCTAGTAAGCAATTATTTCTTGAGTGTTTAGAAGTTTTTGATGCTTTAGAGTTTTTACTCACTCACTTAACAGAAAATCCTGAAGTTCAAGCTCAATTTATTAAACGTTTACCCAAATCTCTAACTAGTATTCAGAAAAAATTAGTGACAACTTTAGAGAAGCGAGACGTAACTTTAATTGAATTTAATGAAAGCAAACCTGATTTTAGTATTTGTAGAGTAGTAGATAGTGAAATCAGAAATGATCTCGAAGAAAAAACTATTACTAAAACAGTTCGTCAGGGTTTCCGAGTGGAAGAAAATGTATTACGTCCTATCGAAGTAATTATTTCTAAAAAATCCAATGACTGAAGTTGTTCATTCCCAAAATTAGCCCGATTTAAGTTTCTTCTACTTCCAATTTTGCGGCGGTGATTGCTCCAAAAGCAAAAGCAAAAACTAAGGGCATAGGATTAGTTAAAAAGTAACTGAAAATCATGCCAATCAAACTAATTGCGATCGCGCAAGTTAACCAGATTCTTTCTTCAGGACAGAGACCTTTTTGTGATTTGATAAGTCTTAAAGTTTTAGAGGGAATGGGTTCAGGCATCACAGCACCAGGTGGAAAAGCCCAATAGTTGTTGTAGCGTTCCTGAAAAAGATCTGTCCAACCATTATCGTCACACCATTCTTTAATCCACTCATCACAAAAATGCTTAATCATAGATATTTTTACTGAGATTTACTGCCTTGACAGAAAATTTTAATTGCTAATATTGTATTATTTTTGATTTCGATTTTCATCCTAACAAAGAGGTTTACTTAGCTTCTTTCTTATTCAATAAAACTTAATATTTTACTGGAGCTATTTTCTCTATTTATTAAATTTTATTAAGATGATAAACGGAATTTTCGGTACAAACTAAAGATAAGGGAATGTCCCAAGATTCAATGGGAATGGCGGGCAAATAAGCAAATTCAAAAACCACGCCAATAGTGGGAATTTTTGCCAAAAATGGGTCGCTCAATAACCGATCATAATATCCACCTCCATAACCTAATCGATAACCTTGATGATCGCAAGCAACCGCAGGAATGAGGATTAAATCGACTTTGGCTACTGATAAAATTGGAGAGTTGGGTTCAGGTTCGAGAATATTGTAAGAGCCAATTTGTCGGCGATCGCCCACAGACCAACGATGCCAAACTAACTCTTTTTCAACACAGCGAGGAAAACCCCAAGCAGCAGAAGAGTCAAATAAAGAACTGAGATCTGGTTCTTGGCGCACACTAAAATAAGCTAAGATTTTGTGGGCAGACTGAAAAAGAGGTAAAGATTGTAATTGTTCACAAAGAAGCTTGCTTTTCTCTTGCCAGATTGACGTTGAAAGAGCTTGACGTTGTTTGAGAAGTTGACGACGTAATTGAGTTTTATTCATGAAGAATAAGGTAATAAGAAAATAGCAAATTTAAGACAGCAAGAGTGTTCAAATATTAATTTTATCAACAATAAAATCAAGTTAAAATGATGAGGATATATACTATATTGTTGCTTGACCTATTTAAAACACAGAAGTAGAGCTTTTTTTAAATAAATAATGCTCACTTTTTATCAGTTTTTTAGAAATTCTCTGATGTCTTCTTTCATAATTAACAATTACGTAACTATTGAGGGATTTATTTCCAATGACTAACCCTGTTAATGATTCCCATTCTACTGAAGTTTCTTCTCCCGCAAAAGAAACACCTTGGTGGAATCGTCCTGTTACTGGAGAAGGTGGTTTATTAGAAGATTTATTAAGCAAGATCGAAAAAGAAGAACTGCCTGAATCTGCTCTTTCTCTGCGTAACTTCCAATTATTGGATCTTCGAGTGTTCGCTAAAACCGCAGAAGCGATCGATAGCAATAAATTTAGCAATGAAGAATTTTTAACATTTGTTCGACTAGAATATATGCTCAATCATGGAATTGGTGATTATGCTGAACTGGATGAAAGTGTCCGCTTATTACAACTTGCTATTCAAGCGAAAGATTCATTCATTGCGATCGATCAAACTGAACTCCGCTATCGGGGTTATAAACAACAAGAATTTTATAGCTTCGTTGACGATCTACTCAAAAAACAGGAAACTAGCGAAACCTTTCGCGAAAAAGTTAATGCTAAAGCCCTAAGAATATTAGCGCAGGTTAAGACTGAAGAAGGACAAGGTGCGATCAAAGCTTATGCTAAACATTTAGATAAAATTGCAAAAAATCCCTTGGGATTAAAACTTTTATTGTTATTTAAAACGTTTAATTTAGCTGATTATTCGGTTTTAAGGACAATCTCAGAGGTGATTCTTAGTATTGAAAATCAACATATTTATGATCTAAAAAAATTGATTAATACAGTCAATCAAAACCATGATGCCTTTGAAAAATTGAAAAATATTATTCAATTACCCGAAAATCGAGATTCTGTTCAAGTTTATGCGTTAATGATTCAAATTATTTCTCTAGCTCACCAATATGAAGTTTCATATTTAAAATTTGAGCAATTAATGAAAGTTATCAAAAAATGGCATTATAACTATCAAGTTATTCTCCAAATTTATCAAGATTATCCTGGTAGTCAATACAAACTGCCGAAAGATTTTAGTGAACCAATCCCAGGCGAAGCATTGTATCTCAAATATCGTAAATTATTGACTGACACAAAAACAGGAATGGTTTATCTGGATTTATCTTGATCTGCATTTTTTTAAGACAATCAAAATAAGAAATAACGCTGACTCATGGGTAAAACGGTTGCAGGTTCACAGATTAATAATTCACCATCAGCACGCACTTCGTAGGTTTCAGGATCAACTTCGATTTTGGGTAAGGCATCGTTTAATTTCATACTATTTTTACTTAAATTGCGGGTATTTTTTACGGCGATCGCGGATTTTTGTAAGCCTAATTTTTCAGCAATATTGTTTTTAATCGCCACTTTAGACATAAAAGTAAAAGAAGTCGCAGAAATAGCACCGCCAAAACTACCAAACATGGGTCTCATGTGAACGGGTTGGGGAGTAGGAATACTGGCATTAGCATCGCCCATTTGTGACCAAGCAATCATGCCGCCTTTGATCACAATTTCGGGTTTAACTCCAAAAAAGGCAGGTCGCCATAGACAGATATCAGCTAATTTTCCTTTTTCAATAGATCCCACATGATGAGAAATGCCATGAGTAATCGCGGGATTAATCGTATATTTGGCGATATAACGCTTGGCTCGGAGGTTGTCGTTATCCCCTGTTTCTCCGCTTAATTTTCCCCGTTGGACTTTCATTTTGTGGGCGGTTTGCCAACTGCGAATAATAACTTCTCCCACACGACCCATTGCCTGGGAATCGGAAGAAATCATACTAAATGCCCCTAAATCGTGCAAAATATCCTCGGCTGCGATCGTTTCTCGGCGAATACGGGATTCGGCAAAGGCCACATCTTCGGGAATACTGCGATCGAGGTGATGACAAACCATCAACATATCCAGATGTTCTTCTAAAGTATTGAGAGTATAAGGACGAGTGGGATTAGTAGAAGAGGGCAAAACATTGGCTTCCCCACAAACTTTGATGATATCGGGAGCATGACCGCCGCCCGCGCCTTCGGTATGATAAGTATGAATAACACGATTTTTAAAAGCATTGACCGTTGTTTCGACAAATCCCGCTTCATTGAGAGTGTCAGTATGGATGGCAACTTGCACATCATATTTATCGGCAACGTTCAAACAAGTATTAATAGTTGCAGGTGTGGTTCCCCAATCTTCATGAAGTTTCAACCCGATCGCACCTGCCTTGACTTGTTCAATTAATCCTTCGGGCTGACTGCTGTTTCCCTTGCCCAAAAAACCCAGGTTCACGGGAAACGCATCAGCCGCTTGCAACATTCGATACATATTCCATTCGCCTGGCGTGCAAGTTGTAGCTTTGGTTCCCGTTGCTGGCCCCGTTCCTCCACCAATCAGAGTTGTAATTCCTGACGCGATCGCCGTTTCAATTTGTTGGGGACAAATAAAATGAATATGAGTATCAATTCCGCCCGCCGTGAGAATCATGCCTTCTCCTGCGATAACTTCTGTGGAAGGGCCAATAATAATTGTCACATTATCTTGGGTGTAGGGATTACCCGCTTTTCCAATTTGATGAATTCTGCCATCTTTAATTCCCACATCAGCTTTAACAATTCCCCACCAATCCAAAATCAGCGCATTTGTTATCACTAAATCCACTGCTCCCTTTGCGCGAGAAATAGGAGATTGCCCCATGC
Source organism: Snowella sp. SOY_38_metabat_116 (assembly GCA_031396835.1). GTDB lineage: Bacteria > Cyanobacteriota > Cyanobacteriia > Cyanobacteriales > Microcystaceae > Snowella. The sequence goes on along the minus strand of JANNLO010000113.1, from coordinate 19,949 downwards.
CATCCCGAATCACTTTACCGCCACCAAATTTTACCTCATCTCCGTAGGTTGTAAAATCCTGTTCGACTTCAATAAATAATTCCGTATCAGCCAAACGAACTTTATCTCCCACTGTTGGCCCATAGGTTTCGGCATAGGCGCGGCGATCCATGCGATAGCTCATGATTAATCTCTCATATTTCAACGGAACTTATAGTATTCTACTGAAATTTGAATAATCACGCAGACAAAGCTTCCCGATCAATCCGTGTTTTCAACTCTCAAAACTAATTATTAAGTTTAGCGACAACGGTTGCGAGTTTATTACCAAGTTGGTGAATTTCTTGTTCCTGTTGTTCATTTATTAATTTTCCATTTTCATCAAAAGCTTCCTGGGCTTTAGAAATTGCTTTTTGGTTAGGTAAAACTAAAACCCCGATATTGCCAAGAATAGAGCGGACGTGGACTAATCCTCGCAAACCACCAAAACCACCAGGAGAAGCACTCATAAGAACGGCGACTTTATCCCGAAAACACATTAAACTAGACTCTCCTTCTTCGGGACGGGATGCCCAATCGATCGCATTTTTAAGTAGAGGTGTAATCGAGCTATTGTATTCGGGACAAGCAATCAGTAATCCTTGGTGTGCTTTCATTACTGCTTTAAACTTTTTAACATTTTCTGGGATGCCTGCTTCTGCCTCTAGATCTTCATCAAACAAAGGCATGGGAAAATCCTTGAAATCCAAATAAGTGACTTCTGCTCCCGCTAACCTGGCACCTTCTGCCGCAACTTTAACCAATTTTTTGTTGAATGAATCTCGACGACTGCTACCAGCAAAAGCCAAAATCTTAGGACTATAAGTCATTTTTAACTCCAGAATGCTCAATGTTGATGTTAATACTAGTGTGAAAATTCTAAAGAAAGAAGGTTTTTAAATTAAATTAATTATAATCACGCTTATCCAAACAGTTCAAAACAGTTATATTAAATTTTTAAATCTTAGCGGAGATCAATGGGGTAGGGTCAATTTATTAACCAAACTACCCCGTTCAATGGCTAATTTACCCAAAAGAAAGAAGCTAACGAAATCTAAATCTGGGTTGCAGGTTCCGCTTCGGTTGCAATTTCAGGTTCTAGTTCAGATTCAGTTGCAATTTCAATTTCCGCTTCAGATTCCAGTTCAGTTTCAGTTTCAGGTTCCGCTTCAGGTTCTAGTTCAGCCATTTGTGCTTGCATCTGTTCATCAAGTCTTGCTTGCATTTGTTCAGCAAGTCTTGCTTGGAGCTTTTCAAAACGATCAGGTGCGTTAGCCATCACTCCTTCAAAGTTTTCTAACAATTCACCAGGATGGATTTCCAAAACCTTGGTCGAGAGAGAAATGCGATTCTTGACTTCATCAATATCCAAAATCACCACTTGAACTTCTTGTCCCAATCGGAAAATGCTGTCTAGCGCGTCAATACGAGCACCACTGACTTGAGTAATATGCAATAAACCTGTTATGCCATTGAGATCGACAAAAACACCATAAGGTTGAATTTTGACAATTTTTCCTGCTTGTAGAGTATCTTTCTCTAATTTACCCATTGCGGCCGCTTGGATAACTTGACGTTGGGACAGCACTAATTTATTGTTCTCTTCATTCGCTTCAATAATATTTGCCATCAACAATTGACCAACTAATCCGTCTAGGTCATTTCTTTCGACTAAATGGGATCGCGGAATAAAACCTCGTAATCCTTCAACATCACCCGTCACACCGCCTTTATTAACACCCGTGACACGAACTTCGACTGCCTTGCCCGAATCTACAATTGCTGTCACATTTTCCCAAGCTTGTTTGAGTAGTAATTGACGCAGAGACAGCAGAACCTGACCTTCTGAATTTTGTTCACTCGTCACCAAAAACTGCCATTCTGAATCTAAGGGCAAATCTTGTTCGAGATTAATGACATTTTGCAACGAGATTTCTCTGATAGGAATAAAACCAGGCGATTTTCCGCCAATTTCAACATAGGCACCATCAGAAGCATATTGAGAAACTTTTCCTCGCACAACTTGACCTTTATCTGCGTTGTAGTCGTGTTGTTCTAACGCCTTAGCGAAGTCATCATGAGAAAAAGACGCTGCGGAGGAATGGGATTTCGGAGTCATAAGGATGAATAATATTGTTAGCATCCTATTTTAACAGGTTCTCAGAGAATGTTGAGGATCGTATTTTGCTAAAGTGATCTCTGCAAAAGTTTTACTCTCATTGTAAATCTAGGAGAAATTACTGATTTTTCTAGATTGATGAGCTTATTTTTTTAGAAATCTGGGTCATGATTCCATGAACGAGGATCTTCAAGTGGTTCCAAATGAGTGACAACATGAGACCCTTCTAAGGCTTGAGCGATCGCTTGTTCGAGTGTTTCGCAAAGATCATGTCCTTGCCTAACTTTCCATTCGCCTGGAACTAAAATATGAAAAGAAATAAAGCGTTGTGTTCCCGAAATACGAGTTTTGAGTGAATGAAAACGAATTTCTTGCTCTTCATACGGTTCAAACATGGCAGTAATTACTGATAAATCTTCTTTGGAAATAGACCTGTCCATCAGGCTTGACATTGTTTCTAAAAAAAGATGCACTCCTGTCCAAATAATATTGGCGGCGACCAATAAGGCAATAATCGGGTCGATAATTAGCCAACCAGTGAGTTTAACCAAAATGATGCCAATAATTACCCCAAAAGAAGTCCAAACGTCGGTAAAAAGATGATGAGCATCCGCCCGCAAAGTGATTGATCGTAATCTGCGTCCTGCTTTTAGTAATATCCAAGCGACGATGCCATTAATTGCTGTTGCGATCAAAACAAGGATTAAGCCTATTTCTACTTTTTCTAGGGGCTGAGGATCAAATAATCTTCCCCAAGCGGCGATCGCAATACTTGCAGCTGCAATTAAAATAAAAGCACTTTCTAAACCACTCGAAAAATATTCTGCTTTAGAATGACCAAAAGGATGTTCGTCGTCGGCGGGTTTGGCTGCTAAAGATAACGCCCAAAATGCCACACAGGCCGCCAATAAGTTAACGCCCGATTCCATTGCATCTGATAATAAACCTACTGAATCGGTGAATAGATAGGCTCCAAATTTTAGCCCAATAGTTGCGATCGCAGCAGCGATAGAAAGAACAGTATAGGGACGGGCAGCCTTAGCACTCATAAATTAGAATCAGGTTGAGAAGTGATATTTAGATTTTACATTCATAAAACAAAACGTAGCTTGTCAAAGTTACCTGTCTTTCACCGCAAAAATCAGTCACAATAATCTTAATTATTCTCTTATTTATTCAGCCTTCAGTCTATGGTTACGCTCAATCAAGTAGAAACAATGATCAAAGCTCAACTGCCTGATGCAGAAGTGATCATTAATGATTTAACAGGCGGAGGCGATCATTTGGAAGCAGTGGTTGTTTCTTCAGCATTTATCGGGCAAACTCGCGTTAAACAACACCAACTGGTTTATGGTGCGTTAAAAGAAGCGATGGCGAGCGAAGCAATTCATGCCTTGGCACTTAAAACCTTTACTCCTGAAGCTTGGACAGAAGCGGGTCAAACCGTCTCAGGTTAGAATAAAAAGACAATCTTATTGTTTATCTGAATCTTTTTAAGCTTTTTCTAATTAATTTCCAATCTATTAAATTATGACGACACCAGACATAAACTCCCGTATTGATGAACTTCTTACCAACAACAAGATTTTAGTCTTTATGAAAGGCTCCAAATTAATGCCTCAATGTGGTTTTTCTAACACTGTTGTACAAATTCTTAATACGTTAGGAGTTTCCTACGAAACGATTGATGTTCTCAGTGATCCTGAAATTCGGCAAGGCATTAAAGAATATTCCAATTGGCCGACAATTCCCCAAGTTTATGTGGACGGAGAATTTCTTGGCGGTTCTGATATTTTGATTGAACTTTATCAAAAAGGTGAACTGCAAGAAATGGTCGAAGTGGCGATCGCTTCTTAAGTTTTTTAAACCCATAAAAATAAGGTAGGTTTTATCTTTAGGCCTACCTTTTTCAAATAAATTTGAATTATTGTTATCTTAGTTATTATCGATAATCGTAATCTAATTGGGTTTGTAAACGATGCAAATCTTCAAAATTAGACGGATCCCTCAGAAACCCATAAACTTCTTCTTCTAGTCGATGGATTAAATAAGGCTCTATGGTGTTGCTGTGGCGTAATGAGGCTAGGTAGCCTTCGACGTATATACGGATTTCCTCCATACGACGGCCGCGATGCCATAAATCCACCATAGCATCAGTTAGCTTTTGGTAATAACGAATCGTTTGGTTATCTTGCAGCATAATAAGCAGGGAGAGAACTAATAATTCTAATTTTATCGTTTGTTAATAACTAATTGTGAATAAATAATTCTTAGGAACAAAACACTTCAGAAAAGTTCCCTAAGTTTTTCTTAAATTTTTTGATAAGATTTTGACGGTTTAAGACCTTTATTTTGCCTTCAACGTAACAGATGTTACAAACTCTTGACATTAGCTTTGTTATCTTAAGGTCTATAAATTATTGGGGAAAAAGAAGAAGGTGAGTCAGATTTATCTTTCCATTGTTGAGGGAAATCCTCACCTGCGATCGCTTCTAAGCTGGCATTTACAACAGTCTGGCTATTTTGTTCAGCAGTCTGCCAACCTACAACAAGCTCGGCAAGCTTTTCTCAATCAACAACCAACACTCGTCATTCTTGATTCTGATTTACCCGATGGAGACGGAATTGAACTCTGTCGTTGGTTATATCAACAGCGTCAATCGATGGTGATGATTCTTTCGGCACGCTCAACCGAAAAAGATATTGTTAATGGACTCAAAGCAGGAGCAGATGACTATATAACGAAGCCTTTTGGAATGCAACAATTTATGGCACGGGTTGAAGCCTTAATTAGACGAATAAGAACTTTTTCGGCTCCTCTGATATTGGATTACGGGGACTTGAAAATCGATTTGGTTCAGCGTCGGGTGCAATATCACGGTATTTTTATTGAACTTACGCCGCAAGAATTTAGTTTGCTTTATATTTTGACCCAAGCAGAAGGAACGGCCCTCAGTCGAACAGAATTATTGAGACGTGCCTGGCCAGAGGCGATCGATAACCCACGAACCATTGATACTCATGTACTTTCTCTGAGAAAAAAGATTGAAACCGATCCTCGACAACCCAGTTTGATTCAGACGGTGCGTAATGTGGGATATCGCTTAAATTCAGAGATATTAAAGGAAAATGTTTTGCCTTCAACACGTTCCCATAATCCATCAGTAGATGCGCAGAACGGGCATTATTATTCCAAGGTAAATTGATTTGGCAAGTTCTTAAATTCTATATTTTTGTAAAATCTGGCGAAATAGCTGATGAAATTGGATAAATGACCCAGAAATATTGGACGATTATCTGTTTGGCCTACTCGCTCGGATTGTTATCCACCTTTCTCTTAAGCGAAAATCCTTTTTGGTGGCAGTGGTTGATTTTAGGCGGTGGACTGGCAATTTTAAGCATTTTATCTGCTTTTTTTATTCCTCAATATTGGCGTAGAGGCCCGACCAACTCATTTTGGTTATGGATGGGTTTGGTTGCTTTAATTGCGGCGATTTATTTTCAATTAAGATTACCCCAACCTAATCAAACAGATATTAGTCGTATTTTATTGTCATCTCAAATTTCTTCAAAAACCGTCACCGTTAAAGGGGAATTAATTAGTAACGGAAAAATCAATGCCAAAGGTCGAGTTCAATTTTGGTTAGCCGTAGAATCAGCCCAAAAATTTAAAAATTCAGCTTTTAAACCTGCTACTGGCCAACTTTATTTGACTTTGCCAGACTCAATTGCTTCAACGCTCAAGGCTTGTCAACAAGTTGTTGTCACGGGAACATTATATTTACCGAAAACGGCATCCAATCCAGGCGCAATGAATTTTAAGCAATATTTAGCCAGTCAGGGTGCTTTTGTGGGCCTAAAGGGTTATAAAGCGCGAATTGTTGGTTCTAGTTTTTGTTTTATTTCTCAACTGCGATCGCATCTGGTTGCAACTCAAAGTGCTTGGCTAACCAAAGATGATCAAGGCAAAAGTCTGGAAGGTTTATTGCTGAGTTCGATTGTTTTGGGTGCAAAGGCAGTTAATTTGCCCTACGAGACTCGTATTTTGTTTAATAAAGTTGGTCTGGCGCATATTCTCGCGGCTTCGGGTTATCAAGTATCTTTGCTCGTTGGCACAGTATTATTGTTGGGAAATTCTCTTTCTGCGCGATCGCGTTTTCTTTTGGGCTTACTAACTCTAATGTTATATCTGGGATTGACTGGTTTTCAGCCTTCAGTGACGAGGGCAAGTGTGATGTGGTTAGCAATTTTAGTTAGTGTCTTTGGCGATCGCGGAGTGAAACCGTTAGGCTCCTTACTGGTAGCGGTAACCTTTTTATTACTGATTATGCCAATCTGGATTTGGGATTTGGGATTTCAGTTAAGCGTGTTGGCGACCTTGGGCATTATTATTACAGCACCTTATTTAGAAAAGAAATTAGGTTTTTTACCGCCAAAAATTGCCAATATATTTGCGATTCCCCTAGCAGCTTCTCTTTGGACATTGCCGCTTCTTCTTAATCAGTTTAGTGTTTTAGTTCTCTCGGCGATTCCTTTGAACATTTTAGTCACTCCTCTTGTCGAAGTAATCAGTCTTGGTGGCATGGTCAGTGCGATCGCCTCTTTAATTATTCCTCCAATTGGTAGTGCGATCGCCTGGTTACTTTATTATCCTCTTCACTGGTTAATCGAAATAGCCAGCTTTTTTAGTCAATTTCCAACTTTCGCGCCAGGAAAAATGTCTAGCGGAATTTTACTTTTAATCTATAGTTTGATGGTCTTAGTTTGGTTAAGTTCTTGGTGGCAAAAACGTTGGTTAATCGTCAGCACCAGCATAATTGGATTAACACTTTTACCTCTAATTTATCAACACTTTACCTTAACAAAAGTGACAGTTTTTGACACAAATAAACAACCAGTTTTAGTCATACAAAATCAAACTCAAGTTACGCTCATTGATAACGGCGATCGCGAAACAAATCAATTTACTCTAGCTCCATTTTTTGCCCAAGAAGCAATTAATCAAATCGAGTGTAGCTTGAATTTATCTACTTTCCAGAAAACGACAAAGCTAGAAAATTCAAAGATTTTGCCCCAAATCAAAAAGCGACTTTATCTAGATCATTCTTCATCCCAAACTTGTTCAAAAACCCAACTTACAAAGCTTAATCCGTCTATTTTACAACTTAATTTCGCTCGTCAAAATTGGTGGTTATTGACTCAAAACCATCACCCAAACTCCTTAACTAATTTATCAAAACTCAACTCTCCCAATGTTTTAATCTGGCAAGGTGAATCGTTAGATCCCACTTGGATAGAAGCTTTTCGACCCCAAACCGTGATCGCTGTTGCTCGTTTTGTGACCCCAGAAACTCGTGATTTATTAAAAAAACAAAAAATTCAACTCTATGTTACGGGGATTGATGGCGCAATTCAATGGACACCGCAGCAAGGTTTTCAGACAATGCTTGAATCGACTGATTAGCGATCGGTTTCAAAGTCAAAATGGAGATCGCCCTTCGATGTTAAATTTAAAATAGCGATTGCTGTCCAACTTTTTTGTATCATTTCAATGCGTGAGGCAAACAATCATGAAAAATCTCTCTTCTTTAGAAATCTCTGATATTCAAGATGAATATACTGAAGTAACTCAAGCTGATTTAGATCGTGCTGTTTTTCGAGTGGGTCTTAAGCCTTCAGCGCGTAAGCAATCTATTACGATTGATTTAGATGAAAATTTAATTGAATATTTTAAGTTAAAAGCTGGAAAAGATGGTTATCAATCTTTAATAAATGAACAGAAAGATTCTTTTGAATTTACTATGTCAAGACAAGGAAAAGAATCAGAATCAGATTCAGGGCTATTCGGCATCATTTTATGGAAAAAAGTTTTACTTCTATTGACCTCTATTGCTTTCTTCCCATTGACTTTTATAATGGGTTTTTCTTTTGTATGGTCAATATAGATTTCCACTTTATTCCCATTAGTCCAGTTTTGAATTTCATAATGCACACCAGTACCATAACCAGTGCTTATGACACAGGGAGATGAACTTTTAACGCTATCGCCGATAATATAGTAACAAATGCCTAGTGTATCTGGATTTGGTCTAGCAGAAATAGAAAAGGAAGTAACAATTAGTGTTGTCATTGTCCCGACTAAACTCAATCCACTGAGGATTATTACTTGATTTATATTCATCATCTTTACAGAATAAAAGCGAGGTGGTCGGACTGTCATAGGCTTAACCCTAATTTCAACGTGTAGCACAGCCTAAAGTTTATCGTTCAACAGTCTCTACACATCTAAAAAAATACTTAAGTTTTGTTAAACTAACCAAAACAGCCATCATTCCCTCCTTACCCTAACATCGAAACTCCCCATTTGTACCAATGAGCGACCTAAAACACGCCGACATCACTCAAAAAATCATTGGAGCCTCCTTTGAAGTTCATAAATTCCTCGGTAACGGCTTCCAAGAAGTCATCTACCAACGCGCCTTACAATATGAAATGCACCAAGCAAGCTTAACTTTTCAGCGTGAAATAGAACACCCCATTTATTACAAAGACTTACCCCAACCCATTGGCACTCGTCGGGCTGATTTCGTTGTAGAAGATAAAGTCTTAGTCGAATTAAAAGCCGTCATCCAGTTAGAAGATGTCCATCTCGCCCAAGCCTTAAACTACCTGAAAGTCTATAAATTAGAAGTTGGATTATTGATCAACTTTGGCAGTAAAAGTTTGACTTTTAAGAGATTAATTAGAACCTAGAACACGGATTAAGACAGATTTTAGGATTCCACAGATTGCAGTTGTATTATTTCAATCAACATAATCAAAAAAATCTGAGAAATCAGCGTAATCCACTAAATCCGTGTTCCAGGTAGATAGACTATGATCGCATTTATTCCAAAGAGAGAATTTGGCGAATGCTGATGTTAATTTAACCTCCTATTTGAGACATGGTACGAGAATAAGTTTTACCCTGAGTTCCTGAATCTCTACCTTTAAAATTAATCTCTGGTTTTAATTGCAATAATTCGGCAACTTGTTGTTTTAATTGAGTCGTTAATATTCCATTTCTTAAGGCATTTTTTAAGTCGAGTTGTCCTGTTTCATTTAATAGGCAAGGACGTAACCAACCATCTGCTGATAGTCTCATCCGATTACAGCGATCGCAGAAACATTCTGACATCTGACTAATAAAACCTAATGTTCCTTTGGCATTCGGAATTTGGAAAATATCGGCTGGGCCATTACCTTTAATTTGAGAACTGATTAAACCCCATTTTTGTTGAATTCTTTGGCGCAATTCGACTGAGGGAATCCAAGCTTTTTTTTGAAATAAATCTTCATTACCAATGGGCATAAATTCAATAAAACGAATATGCCAATTTTTATCAATTGTTAAAGCGGCTAAGTCTTCAACTTCGTGATCATTAATGTTAGGAATAATGACAATATTTAACTTTAAAGGATCAAATCCGACTTGGTGAGATTTTTGGATTCCTGACCAAGTTTTTTGCCAGCGATCGCGTCCTCGATTACCAATAATTTGATTAAAAATATCAGGATCTAAAGAATCTAAGCTAATATTAATTCTTCGTAAGCCTACATCATATAAATCCTGAGCTAATTCTGTTAATAAAAAGCCGTTAGTTGTTAAAGATAAGTCTTCTGTTTCTGGTAGTTCGGCGATCGCTTTGACTATTTCAACTATGTCTGGACGCAATAAAGGTTCACCACCTGTTAAACGAAATTTACGGAAACCAACAGGAATAAAAACTTCTTTTAAAAGAATTAATAATTCTGATTGAGTTAGTAAATCTTGCTTTAAAATATATTTTAATTCTTCTCCTTCAGGCAAACAATATTGACAACGAAAATTACATCGGTCAATTAAACTAATTCGTAAATAATCAACAATATTCATCGTTTATAAAAATGCTACTTTAACTATAAAATTTTGCATTAATTTAAAATCTAAATTATTACAATCTTAACTAAAATTCTGGATTTTTATGATTTTTTTATGACTATAGATAAAGATATTTTTGGGGATTAAAACTAGAATAATTCGCGCTTAGTTCTGATGCTCTTCAGGAGTTTCGATAGCAAGATTATCGACATTGGCCAACTGGTGACGAACTTCATCGATCGCGCCATTTAATTGGGCAATTTTATCTTCTAAACGACGACGAGCTAATTCAATATTGGTCTCTGTGTCTAGCATTCCGCCCTGATTTTCTAATAAAGAATTGGGATTATCTTCTAAAGATTTTGTTCGCTTTGTTGCTAAAACAACGCCTAAAACGCCGCCAACCGTTCCCCCAACAAAAGTACCGAATAAAAATCCACTCCAAAAGTTATCTCGTTGACTCATCGTTTTCTCCTTTTTTATGTCTTTAAGTTCCAAAAGCGCGATCGCCAGCATCGCCCAAACCTGGAACAATAAAACCGACATCATTTACCTGTTCATCAATCATAGCGGTATAAATATTCAAACTTGGATAATGTTCATTTAATTTTTGCAAAGCAGGCGGGGCAGCGACAACCGAAATCACCCTCATTAAAGCGGGATCTGCTCCTCGTTCGGTCAACAAATTTAAGGCTGCCATCATCGAGCCACCCGTTGCTAACATGGGATCTAAAATAATAACTCGTGTTTCTGGGGCAAATTTTTCGGGAAGTTTATTCAAATAACAACTGGGTTGGAGAGTTTTTTCATCGCGAGCTAAGCCCAAATGATAGGTTGAAGCCAAGGGTAACAAGGTTTGCGCTCCATCTTGCAAGGCTAAACCTGCTCGTAAAATTGGCACGATCGCGATCGGAATTTGAGGATTAATAAAAGTTGCGGCTGTTTCAGCTAAAGGCGTTTGCACTGTTGTTTCAAAAGTCGGTAGCCAATAACGAGTGCCTTCATAGGTCAACCAGCGTCCCAATTCGGCGATCGCGGTTTTAAATAAAATAGTGGGAGTTGAAAGATCACGGGCAACGGCTAACCAATGTTTAATTAAAGGATGATCGGGAACATAAACACGTAGTTGAAGAGCCATATAATTTATTTTTAAATTAATAATTAACTAATAAAAACTAACCGATTTTAACATAATTCTTGCCTCTTTCTAGAATATTTTTTTGTTATTAATACTTAGTTGAAACCAAAATTTTGTTTGTCCTAAAAAAGTAAGTCCATAATACTTTTATAACATTGGTTCTGGTGGAAAATCATCTTGGAAAGTATTAACAGGAGATGGGTCAGGATTTGAGATTAAACTAGGTGCAGGAGGAATAAATTTTTGTGATAAAGTGCGGGGAGAAGGTGAACCAAAAAGAGATTGAAAATCAGCTTTTCTTTGATTAGCAGATTCTGGGGCAACATCCCATAAAGTTTTGTAATAGAAAAAAGCAATTCCCAAACCATTTGCTTCTGCGGCTCGAACTTTAGATTGAATTAATGACATCGAAATTGGTTTAGTTTTCAACCCTGTTAAAATGCCAACAGCCGTAGGAATTTTAGCTCTTGCTTCTTGAAATTCGGGACGATTAATGGGTTCTAAAAAGCTTGGTAAATCAGAGCGATAAACTTGCACAATCAACTCATCAACAATGCCTTTGCGTATCCAATCTAACCAATCTTGAAGATAAGTATTATAGGCTAAACGATAGGTTGCAGGCGAGACAGAAAAAATTATATTTGGTTTTTGTGCTTTAATCTTTTTATTTAATTGAGTCATAAACTCAGTGATTTTATCGGCACGCCATCGCATCCAAGCCGCATCATTAAAATTACTCGGTGGATCTTTTTTTGTCCAAGGTACTTTTGGATAATTTAATTCATGTTTTTTCTTCATTTCTTGTTGATAAAGCGCGGTTGTATAAGGATCATAACCAAAGTCATTAGGCAAACTCATGTGGTCATCAAATTGCACTCCATCTAAATTATATTGAGTGACAAGTTCCATGATTAATTCAGTTATAAATTGTTGAACTTGAGGATGAAAAGGATTGAGCCAAACAACTTCTCCCACTCCGCCAACCCAGGTTTTACTACCATCTTGACGTTGCGTAACCCATTGGGGATGGTGTGTCACTAATTCTGAAGAAGAAGGAGCCATAAATCCAAATTCAAACCAAGGTATTACTAGCAATCCTCGACGGTGGGATTTGTCAATTAGATCTGCTAAAACATCTTGTCCTTGTAAACCTTTGGTGCTAAAAGGTTGAATGCCTTCTCGTTTGGCAACGGCACTTTCGTAGAGAACATAACCCGAATTCCAAATGACTGGATAAAGGGTATTAAAGTTAAGTTGAGCCAGCAAATCTACGGATTCTTGGAGTTTACCTTGATCCATGAATCGGGCAGTATCATTATTTGTAATCCAAACGCCGCGAATTTGGGAATTGGTTGGTTGAGAAGTGGCGGCGGGGAGATGACTTATTACAAGAATAAGAATTAAACTTATGCAAAAGATTGGGACTGGAAATTTTTTGAGTAACGTTTTCATTAAATTTTTTATTCTGCCCAATTTGATCATCTTTAACTTATCGTACTGCCTCATAAACGTCAAAAGGCGATCGCGTTTTAATTTAAAAAATTTAAACCAATAACTTATCTCACAAAACCGTTTTGTTATCTATGAACTATATTAAGAATAATTAAGAACAAGAATTTTTCTGCCTGTGAACGCCTTTAAAACTGCCAAAAACTTAGATCCTCAAACATTACGCAATTTTTTAGTCCTATTTTCGACTTCTCTATTTTTTTGGATTGGATTAACAGCCCTGCTGCCGACTCTACCAACCTACACAGAAGACTTGGGCGGAACTCGACAACAAGTTGGTTTTGTCATGGGCGCATTTGCCATCGGGTTATTGGGTTCTAGGGTTTGGTTGGGACAACTAGCCGATCAACGGGGTCGCAAAATTGTCATTCTCATCGGTACATTTGTCGCGGCGATCGCGCCTTTAGGCTATCTTTTAGTCCATAATATTCCCGCTTTAATGGCAATTCGGGCCTTTCATGGTATTAGTGTCGCCGCTTTTACCACTGGTTTTAGTGCTTTAGTCGTAGATCTAGCTCCCATCAAACAACGGGGTGAACTCATCGGTTATATGAGCTTAGCCGTCCCCATTGGGATGTCTCTTGGCCCAGCATTAGGCGGATATTTAGCTGAATCTTCGGGCTATCCTTCTTTTTTCTTAGTAGTAACAGGCTTGGGGGTAATTGCTTGTGTTTTGGCCAGTCAGGTAAACGAGACGATTCGTTCTAAAGCTGGATTTGAGCAAGTTTTACCCGCGCCCGAAGAAAATCGCAGTTCATGGGAACTAATTAGTACACCTTCTCTGTTAGTTCCTTCTCTAGTTTTGCTATTAATTGGGCTGGTTTTTGGTAACTTAGCGACTTTTTTACCGCTATTTATCCGAGAAATTCGTCTTGATTTAAATGCAGGCTTATTTTATAGTTTTGCTGCGATCGCCAGTTTTATTTCTCGTATTTGGACGGGTAGAGCCTCAGATATTTATGGGCGCGGCATTTTTATTAGTAGCAGCATAATTTGCTATGGCTTGGCGATGATACTTTTAGCTTGGGCTAATACTCCTCAATTATTTTTGGTGGCGGCAACCCTCGAAGGAATGGGCGGTGGAGTGCTGATCCCCATGATTATTGCCTTGATTTCTGACCGCTCCTCTAGCCAGGAACGGGGTCGAGTTTTCGCTTTGTGTGTGAGTGGTTTTGATGTGGGAATTGCGATCGCGGGGCCAATTTTTGGAATTTTGGGAGAAAGTTTGGGTTATCGAGGCTTATTTGTTTTAACCAGTGGATTGTCATTGTTAGCGTTGTTACTTTTCGCAACTGCATCCAATCCCAGTCTAAAAACATCTTGGCGTTTTGCACTAGGCAAAGACAAAGACCGTTATGCCAAAAAGCAGAAATCGAACACTTAATTATTAATCTCATAATTTATCAGTGAAGATGGCAGAAAGCGAAAATTTCAAATATTTTTTGATCTAGGAATCTCGAACTTGAGTTTCTGGGATTTTGAAAAAATTTATTCCCTGAAAATAGAAGATAAAAAATCGGCGATCTGAGTGTCACATTCCCGTTACAATAGGCTACGTTGACCATCTACCCGTTTTCGCCAAACATTAGGATTTACGACTTATAAGATATTCCTAATCATTCCCAACTGAGTCTCATTTATTTTCTTAAACTTATTCTTGAACTTAAAAACCATGTCAAAAATTCTTGTATCTGACCCTATTGACCAAGTTGGGATTGATATCCTAAAACAAGTTGCTCAGGTTGATATTAAAACTGGACTTCCCGAAGAAGAGATTATTAAAATTATTGGCGATTACGATGCTTTGATGTTGCGATCGGGAACAAAAGTAACGAAAGCCATTATTGAAGCAGGAACCCAACTGAAAATCATTGGTCGGGCTGGAGTCGGAGTTGATAATATCGATGTGCAAGCAGCAACTCGTCAAGGAATTGTCGTTGTGAATTCTCCTGAAGGCAACACGATCGCAGCAGCAGAACACGCCTTAGCCATGATGATGTCCTTAGCTCGCCACATTCCTGATGCAAATCAATCTGTCAAAGCAAAAAAATGGGATAGAAAAAGTTTTGTCGGCACAGAAGTTTATAAAAAAACCTTGGGCGTTGTCGGTTTAGGTAAAATTGGCTCCCATGTAGCCACCGTTGCCAAATCAATGGGAATGAAATTATTGGCTTATGATCCTTTTATTTCCAAAGAACGAGCCGATCAATTGGGTTGTAGCCTCGTGGATTTAGATTTACTTTTTGCTGAATCGGATTTTATTACCCTACATATTCCCAAAACCACCGAAACCGCGAATTTGATCAACGCAGAATCGATCGCCAAAATGAAACCCTCAGCCCGAATTATCAATTGTTCTCGCGGTGGAATCATTGATGAAAATGCTCTAATAGTCGCCATTGAAAACGGCCAAATTGCAGGCGCGGCTCTGGATGTATTCAGCGAAGAACCTTTAGGAGAATCCAAATTACGAGAACTGAGCCAAGTAATTTTAACGCCCCACTTAGGAGCCTCTACTGCTGAAGCTCAGGTTAATGTTTCCATTGATGTGGCAGAACAAATTCGGGATGTCTTATTAGGTTTAACTGCTCGTTCGGCGGTGAATATTCCTGGTTTAACGCCCGATGTAATGGAAAAATTACGCCCTTATTTACAACTAGCTGAAACTTTGGGAACCCTCGTCGGTCAGTTAGCAGGTGGACGCATTGAACAATTAACTGTGCGTTTACAGGGAGATTTAGCAACAAATTCTAGTCAACCGATTGTAGTCGCAGCGATTAAAGGTTTGCTTTCTCAGGCTTTACGAGAACGAGTTAATTATGTTAATGCGGCCATTGAAGCTAAAGAAAGAGGTATTCGCATTATTGAAACCCGTGATGCGTCAATTCGGGATTATTCAGGTTCTCTGCATTTAAAAGCGATCGGTTCAATGGGAGAACATTCGGCAACAGGAGCTTTAATCAGCAACGGTGAGATTCGCATTACCGATGTGGATGAATTTCCGATTAACGTGCCACCGAGTAATTATATGGTTTTCACTCTCCACCGCGATATGCCAGGTATTATTGGAAAAATCGGCTCTTTATTGGGCAGTTTTAATGTCAATATTGCCAGTATGCAAGTTGGACGCAAAATTGTGCGCGGCGATGCGGTGATGGCTCTCAGCTTGGATGATCCTTTACCCGAAGGACTGTTGACAGAGATTACTAAAGTCGATGGTATTCGAGACGCTTACACCGTTAAGCTATAACTATCGCCTTTTTAGTATTTATAACAATTTATGGCTAATAGCTGGTGGGAAATTAAAATTCTCTCTCATCCGAGTTTGGAAGAGTCAATTTTTTGGCGACTGGATAAGTTTGGCTGTTCTGGAACGGTCACTGAGTCTAAAGGAAAATCTTCTTTGATTCGCGCTTATATCCCCCAGACTAAAGCCCAATTGCTAGATTTAGCGGCTCTATCTCTCTGGCTTCATCAAGATTCTTTACTCATTGGTTTACCTCAACCTTTGGTTCGTTGGAAATTAATTGAAGAGGAAGACTGGTCAAATACTTGGAAACAACATTGGCAACCCACCGAAGTTGGCGATCGCTTTTTGATTTATCCTGCTTGGTTACCTCTACCTGAAAAAACAGAGCGTTTGATTCTCAGAATTGATCCAGGTGTTGCTTTTGGCACAGGAACCCATGCAACAACTCAATTATGTTTAGAATCTTTGGAAATGCGCCTGACAACGGGGGCGAGTGACATGGTTTTGGCGGATGTTGGCTGTGGTTCAGGCATTCTGGCGATCGGAGCAGTTTTATTAGGAGCGCAAAAAGTTTATGCGGTGGATAATGATCCTCTTGCTATTCAATCCGCCCGCAGTAATCGTCATCTCAATCAAATTAATCCGTCTTATTTAGTGATTAATCAGGGCAGTATTTCTGAATTATTAGAATTAGCTCCCGATGGTGTGGATGGAATTGTTTGTAATATTTTGGCCGAAGTGATTGCGGAATTAATGCCTCAGTTTTCTCAATTAATTAAACCCCAAGGTTGGGCGGTTCTGAGTGGTATTTTATTAGATCAAACCCAGGCGATCGCCGATGCTGTAGAACAAAATGGTTGGGTTGTTGCGGCTCTTTGGAAACGAAAAGAATGGTGTTGTTTTCAAATTCGTCGCGCGAGTAATTAATTTAAAACCCGAATAAATTCTAGCGGCAAACTATCACTATCTGCCAAAAAAAGAACTTCATAAACGCGATCGCCGATCATTTGTTGACAAGGTTCTAATAAAACAATTAGAGGTTTTAATAATTCAGGATTTTCCAGATTTTTTTGCTTAAATTTTGCTTGTAATTCTGTTAACCAAGTTGATAAATCTGGTGTTAAATGAGTTAAATCAAAAGACAAATGATAATAACCAACATAATTTTCATCTCCAAAACAATCGGGAGCGGGTTTCGGTTTAGGAATTTGGATTAACTCGATTCTGCCGCCCAATCCTTCTAGCCAACAAGCCAAAGTATAACCCGTTGTAAAGCGTTCCTTGACAGTAAAATCTAACTGTTCATAAAAGGCGATCGCCCGATAAATATTAGCTGTACGAATAGAAATATGGTGCATAATTCTCTCTGAAAACTATCAAAATTATCACTTATTATTACTCAATAAAAAAGAACGACCAGGATTAACTAAAAAATGTTTGCGTAGAGCTTCTCGACCTAACAATAAACGAAAACCCATCACATCCCGATTCGTTAAAGTTAACTCAATTAACCAAGTTTGATTATTCAGAAAAATTTGAGCCTTAATCACAGGACGCAACTGACTATTTCCGCCTGAATTTGTCACCTGTCGCCACTCCAAAAGCTCTGATTCAGCCTTAACGATAACCCGACTATTTCGTTGATAGGGATGAACTTGAAAGCGAATAAACTCCCGCCCTTCTTTTTGAAAAGGTTGGAGCTGAAAAGCGTGTAAAGAGGAAGACCTCGCTCCTGTATCAATTTTGGCCTTAATTTTAAAAATCTGTAAATCTGGGAAATCAATCCATTCTCGCCAACCAATAATCGGCAAGGTCACTTTTTTCATTCAATCTCTAAGCCTATTTAAAAATCAATGATGTTGTTCCAAATATTGTCCTATATCTTCGAGTAAACGGATTAATTCTGCTTCTGTGGTCAAACGAATTTTGTCATCTCGAACTGTTAATAAAACCTTGGCGGCAAAAGGACTGGGATAAATATTTGGATTACAAAAAACTTCCAAAAATACTTCTCCTGTATAGCGATATTCCATCGATTTTTGAGGTTTCGGTCGGCCACTACTGCTGCCATGAGACGCGATCGCCTTGAGACTGTGCATTAGTTGATCAATTTCGTTTTTTAAATTGTGAGCCGCTTCGGGAGTGAAGCTAAAAGAAACAGAACCTTGCAACAAATTGAGTGTTAAAGAAGACATAAAAAAGAAAAATAAAATTGGAAACAACGGAATATTATTAATTATTTTTTATCTTAACCTTTTCCTAACCTTCTTTTTTAATACATAAAAAGGATAACTAATCTTAGTTTTTTCCACAGACATTATCGTTTTTCCACAGTTTATCGCTAAGTTTTCCACAGAAAGACCTGACCAGAATTTATTTTTAAGCTTTATAAATATGATTGAGCTTGATAGCAATAATCTGTAATGCTAATTAAATATTCTAAAAAACTTCTGTAAAAGTTAGTAACTTTATCCAACTTAAAGGGGATTTAAGAAATACTAATCCCCAATTCAAAAATTTTACTAATTTTAAATTAAGCGATTCCAACTAACTTGGCACTCAGTTCCCACATCCGTTCAGCTTTGACATCATCACGAGCCTGGGGAGAAACTTTTTGGACAAAGGATTTGCCGTCTTTTTTCTGACGATTTCCCCAACTCCAATAAGCCCCCGATTGCTTGTATTCAGGATCAGCAACAACCATTGCCAATCGTTCACCCGCTAATTCTTGGGAAACATAGCCGCCTGTAATATTTTTTTGGAACCAGGGAAATATTTTTTGGAAAAGTGGATAATGATTACGAAATAAAGGTGTATCAGCGACACAACCAGGATAAAGAGAGGTAAAGCTAATTCCTGTTGATTTATGGTAACGTCGGTCTAGTTCTCGCATGGTTAGCACATTACAGACTTTGCTGTCTTTATAGGCTTTCACTGATTCAAAGGCTTTGGCATTGGCCATCGAAATCGGCTCTTTAAATCCTGCTTCAAATCCCTCAAAATTACCTAAATCTGGACGAGGTGGGATTTTACCGCCCAATTCATCAGGATTATGAGTAACTGTTCCCAAAATCACCAATCTTCGGTCGGGATAAGTAGATTTTTTTAAGTCTTCCAACATCAAATTACAGAGCAAGAAATGACCTAAATGATTAGTTGTCATACTTAATTCATAGCCTTCGGGACTCCTCAGAGGTTCTTTGATTAAAGGCATATAAATAGCGGCATTGCAGACCAAAGCATCTAAGGTCATATTCATAATTCGGAAATTATTGACAAAGCGGCGCACACTATCTAAGGAACCAAGATCAATTAGGCGAATAGTGTAGCTATCTCTAGCAAGCTTTAGTTCTTCGGCGACATCTTCCATTTTAGATACATTTCGACAAGCCATAACGACATACCATCCCTTATCGATCAGGGCTTTGGCTGCATACAAACCGACTCCCGATGAAGTCCCTGTAATTACTACGGTTGGTTTTTGATTTTTTTCCATTGTTTTTAACTGTTTTTGGCTCTCCTGTTAGTCCAATTTTACCCTACTGAGTTCATCTGTCTTAAATTGGGCAAGAAGTTAAAGTTTTTTTAAGAAAGTTTATTCAGACTTTTTTTGACATTATTTTATAAATAAATCAATCAATCAATCATGATCATTAAGTAATTTATTGAAAACTGATTGAAATTAAATAGGATATGGGATGGACATCTTGCCTTTTTTCGGCTAGAAATCTGTTCTATTATTTAATAATTAATTGGTTCTGCTTATTTATTTCAATAAGATTTATTTTTTAACTTGATCAGGACAAATATTTAAAATTGATTGGCGCATTTGTTTACGAATTTCGCCTAGATCAACTGTTTCGTCTTTCTTTACTTTTCCTATTAAATAATCATTCGCTGCTTTTTTGGCTTCTTCTTCCGATTTACCTGCTTTTAAAGTAGTGCAATAAACTTGGCTCGCTTGTTGAACATCATCATTAGTAATGGCTGCATAGCTGGGAAACACAAACGCGAT
>JANNLO010000087.1:0-1965 GCA_031396835.1 Snowella sp. SOY_38_metabat_116 | reverse complement strand
CAATTCTCATTTTAAAACATTTGTACTATAAAAACTTGTCAAATTTACCAATACAGTTAAACAGGTCAACGATAGAATGAGGGTTTCAGTCATTGCAAAACGACAGACTCATGAGAATCATTCTCATAATGAGAATTGCTGTATTGATGTCATCATTCGAGATTACTGTTCCACTTAGTACCTCTTCGTACACCATTCTTATTTGGAATAACTATAACTTAGTTTTTTAGAGCATATTGGTGAATTTTATTTAATGCGTCAGCTTCAGCTTGTTGAGCATGGTATAAATCCCAACGTAATTGAAGATTTAACCAAAAATCGGGAGCAATCCCGAAAAATTTGGCTAACCGTAAAGCCGTGCTGGGAGTCATCCCTCGACGAGTATTAACCAGTTCATTTATGCGTTGATAGGGAACATGGATGCGATCGGCCAATTCTCGTTGGGTAATGCCCATTGGCTCTAAAAATTCCTTGAGTAACATTTCTCCTGGATGGGTTGATGAACGATGAGTAGGAACGCGAACCATGTTTTTATCTTCTGAATTTAGTGATAATCAATAATCAGTTAGACTTTGGGCTTTAAATAAATCAATCTATTCGTCCAATCCTGCTTTCCTTGTAAATCCCATAGGGCCAACAGCGATCGCATCAAAAGACCAAAATTGCTGGGAGGAATGGATTGATAATCAATAAAAATAACGCCGCCATGACTTTTTTGAGCGTCTCCCCACTCACATAAAAGGGGGGGAATGGTGTTCTGATCGTAGGTTACTAAAGTTAATTGAGCGTCTGTCGCGGCCTGCAAAACGATGTTATCCGTTAGACCTAAATATCGACCTGTTTGCCAAGTGATTAGGGGAAAAATAATAATTTCTGGACGCTTACGGTTAATCTGTTCGGCGATTGTTGGTGAAATATGTTCATCTAATAAAAAAGATAGCATTGTGCTAATTAACCTGTTTTTTCGCCTATTTTCTAAATCACAATCGTTTCCAGTTGGGGTAAAAGTCTTTTTAGTGTTGTTTCATTGACGGTCTGGGCATCGGCGATCGCGGTTTGGATTTCTTCGGGATAGGCGATCGCATAGAGCAAAGCAGACCGTACCCACTCCAGGGGCCTCTGAAAATGCTCGGCAGTTTTTTGTTCATCTAATTCGTAACCCTGGGCAATTTGGATTACTTCCCACAGAGCCAAACTAGAATTTTTCAAATAAGCTTGTCGTCCCAAAGCTGAATGGCGAAATTCAATATAGGGAAACTCACTTTCTCTGAGGGATTCTTCGATCAAAATGGCACTGGTTTCACTAGGGGTTTTACCTAAACGACGGGCAAACCGTTTGAGGCGTTCGGCAGTCTGATCGGGCAAGCGGGTACTGACTACTTGGGACATCGTACTTTAAACCTAACTTTTTAAAAATTACCTTGTTTACAGTGTAACTAAATAATGCGAATCCGTACATTCTCCTTTAGTTGGGCGGTTAGGCGATCGCCAATTTCCGAGAGTAACATCTGAATTTCTTCGGGACTACTAACCTCTCGATTGCGTAGCTCATCCAGTAATTTTAATTGAATAACCTGAACGGGATCTACACTTTCTTGGGAGAGGCAATTATCAAAATTCCGATTGGCTTCCTCGTTGGCTTTTTCCAAATTTAGAAGTGCCGTATCTCGCAATTGTAGAAGTGCTGGATAAAGGGCTTCTTTGGTTGTTTCACAACGAGCTTTTTGCAGAGGTCGCACCACATAATCTACTGAGGCATCATTGAGATGGCTATAACCCTGACGACGTTTAATTTTATCTAGGGCGACTTCTGCTTGTTCTTCTTGACGATTAAGGAGTTCCGAACCATTGGTGTCAACTTAAAGGGACGGGTTCCCAAATTTGCCGATTGAGAGCAGCTTTTTCTCGATGTCGCTTTCTCTCGGCTTTAACCAAACCAAATAACTTGGCACGTTCAGCCAGATA
>JANNLO010000040.1:0-9632 GCA_031396835.1 Snowella sp. SOY_38_metabat_116 | reverse complement strand
TCAGTCTGTTCATCTTGTCTTTGTCAATGGGGTTAAGTCTTCTATTACACTCACGCATAAACAAAATTTGATTTTGCAGTTTCTTGGTTCCTCTTCTCGGCAATATTATTTTTTGTCTTAAATAACCTGCTGAATGCGGGTATCAATATTTTTGGAGAAATATACTTTAATGTTGAAGAATTTCACAAACAAATGGCAGAATCTTTCTTAAATCTTGGAAAATTTAGAGCTACACAAGATATTTCGTCTATAGAAAGAATCAAAAGATTAATTCCAGTTAATTCCTATGATGACTATAAGAGTCTGATAAAAAATGATCCTATTGTTCAAATAGATCAGGAATCATTGACATTACAAACTTTTTTAGAAAAACAAGATTATTTTAAACAAGACGGTTCAGATAAATTTCTAACTTTTCTTTTTTCTGAAACAGAAAGGAAAAAATATCTCAACGTCATTGCTCGAATTAAGTATGATGAGAAAACTCCAGAAGAATTATCGGTAGGGCAAAGAGGGACTCTTTACTTATGTCTAAAACTTGCAACAGAATCTTTTTTTGATCCGATTATCATTGATCAACCAGAAGACGATCTTGATAATGATTTTATTATGAAGCGTCTTGTACCTATCTTTTTAACTATAAAAAAATACCGTCAAATTATCATTGTTACCCATAACGCAAACCTAGTTATAAATGCCGATGCAGAGCAGGTAATTATTGCAGAAAATAATTCTGAAAGTTTATCCTATTCTAGTGGTTCGCTCGAAAATCCAGAAATAAGGAAGAAGCTATGTGATGTTCTCGAAGGAGGAAAAGAAGCGTTTATTAAACGAGAGCAAAAGTATGGTTTTAAGTAAAACGAAAAAACTAACCTTTAACCCTAATTTTAAACCAAGAGGATCAAGATTGTGAACTCCATCACCATCAATCCCTTAGAACAAAGCACACAAAAAATTGCTGACTTATTAACTCAATTAACACGAGATTATCAACAGATATTACAACAAGATATAAGCTTATTAGTAGAAAATTTTCCTACTAACAATCATGAATTTTCTATTCTCGAAGAAATTGATTTATTGACGACCGATCTCCGAGGCTATGCAAGTCAAATAAACGTTAATCAGCAAATTAAAAATCCCGATCAAACCTTAACAACATTACGCAACTTTCGTATCCTTGCAAATCCATCTCTTGCCAAACTTTACTTCAGCAAAAATCAACAATTTCCCCTAATTTATCAGTATTTGCAAAAATTAGATTATTTAAAGCTATTATTAATTGACTGGTTAATGCTTCAAGAATAAATCCGAACTTATCTGAATCAAACCTCAATGAAATTTATCCACACCTCTGACTGGCACTTAGGCCGCCAATTTCATCATCAATCCCTCCTCGAAGATCAAGCAAAAGTACTCGAACAACTCCTACAATACATCGAACAAGAAGCCGTTGATGCCGTCATTATTGCAGGTGATATTTACGATCGCGCTGTCCCCCCAGCCGCCGCCGTTAAACTGCTGGATGATACCCTCGCTAAAATTTGTCTTGACCTCAAAGTGCCTGTCATTTTGATTCCTGGCAATCACGATAGTGCCGATCGCCTAAGTTTTGGGTCTCGTCATTTGCGGGCAGCCAACCTACATATTATTAGCGAACTCAGCCAGATTACCGACGCGATCGCCATTACTAGCGCAGACTGTATAGTGCATATTTTTGGCATTCCCTACAATGATCCTGAGACTGTGCGTACTCACTTTAACATCGAAGTCAAAACCCACGACCAAGCCCACCGCCATCTCGTTGAACAAATCCTGGCGGTTAAACCCGACACCCCGACCGTACTGGTGAGCCACTGCTTTATGGAAGGAGCCGAAAGCTCGGAGTCAGAACGTCCTCTGTCCATTGGCGGAGCCGAACGTATTAGTTCGGAACCCTTTACCCCCTTTGATTATGTTGCCCTCGGTCATTTACATCGTCCCCAACACAAAGAACTAGAACATATTCGCTATAGTGGTTCTTTAATGAAATATAGTTTTTCTGAATGTAATCATCAAAAAGCGGTGACACTGGTAGAGATCAATGCCAACGGATTGCAATCTATTCGACAATTACCTTTACAGTCGCCCAAAGATTTACGCATTATTGAAGGAGAATTTCAAAGCATTTTAGAACTGGGAAAAACTGACCTCAAAGCCAATGATTATTTGCTAATTCGTCTTACCGATAAACACGCTATTTTAGAACCGATGGAACGTTTACGCACGGTTTATAAAAATGTTCTGCACGTCGAAAAAGTTGGTATATTTAACACAAATGAAACTCGCTTACAACCTGATAAATTTGCTAAACATAGTGAATTTGAAATGTTTCAAGACTTTTTTCGACAAGTACAAGGAGAAGAACTCAGTCCCGACCAAGCTGACGCTGTCCAACAGGTGATCGCGGCAATTCACCACAAAGATAGTTAAATTTATTGTTCAGTTCTTGACTTTTATTGAAACAAAATGAAACCCTTAAGCCTAACTCTCCAAGCCTTTGGCCCCTTTGCTGGCACAGAAATTATTGACTTTCAAGCATTAGGAGAGAATCCCCTCTTTTTGATTAATGGCCCAACAGGTGCGGGTAAAAGTTCAATTTTAGACGGCATTTGTTTTGCACTCTATGGAGAATCAACGGGCAAAGAACGAGAAGCCGTTAATATGCGTTGCGATTATGCTAAACCTGATTTATTAACCGAAATTATTCTCGATTTTCGTTTAGGAAAAAAAGACTATCGTATCCGTCGTTTACCCACCCAAGAAAAACCTAAAAATCGCGGTGAAGGTACAACTACTCAGCAAACTGAAGCCTATTTATGGCGTTTAGAGGATACAAAAGAAGGGGAATTATTAGGCGTTAAAAAAGTCAAAGAAGTGGATATTAAAATTCAAGAACTACTGGGCTTAGAAGCGGATCAATTTCGGCAGGTAATGGTGTTACCTCAAGGAAAATTCCGAGAATTATTAATGGCGAACTCAAAAGACCGAGAAACCATTTTTTCGCAACTTTTTCAAACTCAAATTTATGAGCAGATTCAAAATCGTTTAAAAGAACAAGCCAAAGTAATTATTGAGGCCAAACAAAAACAAGATACCAGCATTAAAATCTTTTTAGAAAGTGCTAGTCTGACTGAAGAAAGTGAAATTAGTCTTGAACTTAATGATTTAACTCCCAGGTTATCCACTGCCCAAGCAGAAAAAGAAGCGGCTGAAATCGCTAAAATAGAGGCAGTCAAACATCAAGAATCAGGACTAAATTTACAAAAACAGTTTGATAATTATCAACAAAAAGAAGTTGAATTGACGGCGAAACAATCCCAAGCTCTTGAAATTGAACAAAAACAACAACATTTAGAGCAAGCTAAACAAGCAGACAAATTATTACCTTTATATCAACGTTACCAAGAAGAAGCTAAAAATCTGGAAACCTTAACCCAAAAATCCGCAGATAATCAGCAACAATTGGCTCAAATTACAGAAGCAGTTACCGAGGCAAAAAGTCTTTATGAAAAAGCCCAGATAGATTTTAGCAAACTTGATCAGCTTAAAAAAGAGCAAATTGAGTTACAACAATATGAAAAGCAACAGCAAGAATTAATTGAAAAACGTAAGGCTTTAAAAGTAGCTGAAAAAGTTGCAAAAGAAAGTTCTCAATCTCTACAAAAGGCGCAAACAGACTTAACCCAAAATCAATTAGAAAAACAACAATTAGCAACCGCGATCGCCGATTTAAATCACACTTTAATCACCATTGAAATTAAAAAAGCCGCATTAAAAGAGCATCAACGACAATTACAGGATCGGCAACAGTTAGAAGACTTACGACAAGAATTGGATGAATTTACTCGTCAACAGAATAAACACCAAAAAGAGGAGGAAAAACAACGCGAAAAATTACAAGTGGCCCAAACTGAATCGACAACAATGGAAATGCACTGGCATTTAGGTCAAGCCGCTAGTTTAGCGCAAACCTTAACCGAAGATCAGCCCTGTCCTGTCTGTGGTAGCTGTGAACATCCCCAACCCGCCCAAGCTTCTTCTGACATTCCTATCATTACTAAAGAGGGTTTGGAAAAAGCTAAACAGGAGTTAGAAAAAATTCGTCAAAAATATCAGAAAATTGAGCAAGAGTTGGTGAAAGTTAACCAAAAAATTGAACACCATCAACAGACAATTATTCCCCTAGAAACCTATCTTGATGACTTAGCAAATGAAGCGATCGCCGATTTACAAACTTTAGTAGATGGTCTAACTCAAGAAATTAATTCCCTGCAAACTCAACAAGCAGAACGGGAAGTCACAGAAGCAAAACTCGCCACTTTGCAAACAGAAATTACAACCTTAGAAACCGCGATCGCTCTTTTAAATGAACAAGTGCAAACAGATCAAGCCCAAACTATTCAGGCCCGTTCTATTGTTGAACAAATCGAAAAGCAAATTCCGAGTGAGTACCATCAAGCAAAAGCCTTAAGTAAAGCTCTGACTACTTTGGAAAAAACGATTCAATCTCTAACGGAAACCTATCAAAAAGCTGAAAAAGATTATCACAAACAGCAACAAGATTGCCTTCAATATCAAACCAAACAAGAGGAAATTCACAGTCAATGCCAATCCCAACAGACTAAGACTCAAACAACAGAAATAAATTGGCAAAATGCTCTCCAAGAAAGTTCCTTTTCTGACCTCATGAATTTTCAAACTGCTCAACTTTCTGACACTCAACAAACGGCGATCGCCACAGAAATAGAGTCCTATCATGCTGAATTAAATGCTCTCAAGGGAGTAATTAATCAACTCAAAACAGAATTGACAGGGCAAACGCCTCCTGATTTACAGAAACTCGAAATAGATTTACAAGAAAAATCTCAATTATTCACTGAAAAATCTCAAAATTATCAGCAATTAGCCAACCGTCATCAACAATTGCAAGAACTGCAAACTAAACTGAATCAAGCCCATCAAAATCAAGCTAAACTAGACGAAGACTATAAAATTTATGGCACTTTAAGCGAGGTTGCCGATGGTAAAACAGGCAATAAAATTAGTCTTCAACGCTTTGTTTTAGGCGTATTGTTGGAAGATGTACTTTCCCAAGCTTCTGCTCGGCTCTATCGCATGACTCAAGGTCGTTATCGCCTCGAACGTCCCGAAAATCAACGGGCTAAAAATAATCGAGCATCAGGTTTAGAAATTGAAGTTTTAGATGAATATATAGGAAAATTACGTCCTGTTTCTACCCTATCGGGTGGTGAATCTTTTTTAGCGGCTTTATCCCTAGCTTTGGGTTTATCTGATACCATTCAATCCTATGCAGGAGGTATTAAATTGGATACTTTATTTATTGATGAAGGCTTTGGTAGTCTTGATTCTGAGTCCTTAGAATTAGCGATTCGTACCCTCATGGATTTACAAAGTCATGGTCGCACGATTGGCATTATTTCCCACATTACAGAATTGCGTGATCACATGAACCTACGCCTAGATGTGATCAGTTCTCGTCTAGGTAGTCGTGTTAAAGTTATCGGTATTTAAAGCTAACAGAAACAGATTAATTTTAGCAAACCCTAATTCATTTTTAGCCAGTTAAAAATTTGTTCTCCTGTTAACTGTAAAGGAATGTCTTCTAACATCGGTAAAGAGGTAATTCCTTCGCATAAAATAGGCTGTATTTGTGGACGAACAACCAAAATACTGAAGTCATCAGGATCAATAAACCAACCTAATTTTGTGCCATGATCCAAACAATAAAGCAAGTTACCTAATACTTTGTTGGGACGTTGATCGGGAGATAAAATTTCAATTACCCAATCAGGCGCGATATTAAAGTTATCAGGAATTTCTCCGTTGTCCGTAAAAGAAATTTTTTCCCAGCTAAAAATGGCCACATCAGGGACAATAGAGCGATCGCCAAAATTACAGCGTAATTCTGGAAAAGCATAGGCAATTTTAGCGGATTCAGTGACTTGATTAATCGTTGCACATAATTGGGCTTGTAATCGGCTATGTCTTCCTTTCGGCATCGGTTTTTGGATAATATTGCCATTAATAAATTCACTGGCAGGCTTAGTTTCTGGTATTTGTAAAAATTCTGACAGTGTTAGCGGTTTCGGTTTTGTTTGTACCATTCATTTTCTCACAGGGATAAGGATTAAACGGGACTTTCAAATTATAAAGAATTTTTGAGTGAATAGTAGCTAAAATAACGTAATAAACGCCCAAGCAATTTTTTTTCGGAAATCTCTACCATGAGTCTAACACCCGACCAACAACGCGCTGCCCATGCCCCCCATAGTGTTTGTGTAACGGCTGGGGCTGGAACGGGTAAGACTTTTATGTTAGCGGCTCGGTATTTGTACCACCTACAACAGGGCTACTCACCCCTACAAATTGTCGCTGTCACCTTCACCAATAAAGCCGCCACCGAACTGCGATCGCGGATTCGCCAAACCGTTTTAAGCCAAGCGAGTGATCGTAGCGACTGGTTAGCCGAATTAGAAGCCGCCCCAATTAGTACATTCCACTCATTAGCAGGTCGTATTTGTCGAGAACAGGCACAAATTGCCAGTATCCCCCCCGATTTCACCGCTTTAGATGAATGGGAAGGACAACTATGGCAAACAGAACATCTCGCCGCCGCCATGGATCATTTACCCTCAGAATTGTACGCCAATATTCCCTATTCCCTGATGCGAGAGGCAATGTTGGCCTTTTTAGGCGATCGCCTTAGTGCGGAAACGGCCTTAAATTGTGATTCAACTCAATGGGAAAAATCCTTAAAAGAATTTCGAGAAAAAGAGTTAGAAAAATTAATTCAACAGACAATTTGGCAAAATGCTTGGCAATGTTTTCATCAAATAACAGGTAAAAGTGGGGACAAAATTGAAGAAGCTCGTCAAATTGTTTTAGCAGCAATGGTGTCTATTCAAGCCAGAGAAAATATTGCAGCAGGATTAAATCAGATTGCTAAGGTTGTTCTGCGGGGAGGCAGTGAAAAAAATTGGGCAATTAAGGAAGATTTAGCGAAAGTAAAAAAACATCTTAAGGCGATCAAAGAATGGATTAGCCCCATAGAAAAGGCAGGACTTTTAACCTTAACTATGGGGGAATTAGATCAACAAATTATTGTAACTCTTCCCGATTTAAAAAGAGCCTTTGACTTTGTGCAGAATCATCTGAGTCAAATTAAACAACAACAACGCATTTTAGACTTTAATGACCTCGAAGTTTATGCTCTAAAAGCGTTAAATAATCCACAAGTTAAAAAATATTATGCCCAACATTGGCAAGTTTTTTTGATTGATGAATTTCAAGACACTAATCCTATCCAAAGTGAAATTTTAAGCTGTTTAACTTCTCCTCAAAGTTCAAGCAATTTAGACAAAATCTTGACATTAGTAGGGGATGAAAAGCAGTCTATCTACGGATTTCGACGGGCGGATATTACCATTTTTCAAAGTTGGCGATCGCAGATTAATAATGATGTTGCCTTAAACACCAGTTTTCGCAGTCATAAAAGTTTAATTGATCAGATTAATCAATTATTTCAACCCGTTTTAAATGATCTTCATCAAAACTTAGAAGCTGATCGAAACATTGAACCTCATCCTGCACCCCATTTAGAAATTTTTGCAGTTACTCCTAATCCCGATCTTAAACCCAAACCTCCTGTTGAAAATTGTCGTCAAGTGGAAGCCGAACATATTGCCGATATTATTGAAAATTTATTACAGAAGAAAGTCCCAATTTGGGATAAAAAATTAGGAGAACATCGAGCGATCGCTCCTGAAGATATTGCCATTTTATCGCGTAGTTGGTCGCCCTTAGAAATTTACAGTCAGGCATTAATAAACCGTCAAATTAACGGCAAACCAATTCCTGTTGTGCAGACTAAAGGCGGTAATTTATTAGAGAGTCGAGAAGTAAAAGATGGCATTGCCTTATTACGTTTTCTTGCCAATACTAGAGATGATTTAGCTCTCATTGGTGTACTGCGTAGTCCCTTTTTTACCATCAGCGATCGCTTATTAGCCGAACTCGCTACAGAACGAGCTGAAAAAAGTTGGTGGCAAATTATTCAAGAGAGTAATTTATCTGAGCTAATCCCTGCCGTTACAACCTTGAAAACGCTCCTCAAATGTCGTCGCAGTGATCCTCCCAGTCGTTTACTACAGTGGAGCGATCGCCTAACAGGATATACCGCTGTGATCGCTAATTTGCCCAATGCTCAACGCCGTTTAGCCGACTGGCAAGGGTTTATTCATCTGGTGCGACAACTGGAAATGGGACTTGCCGATGTATTTACCGTAGTACGCCGTCTTCAACGTATTCAAGCCCATCAATTAGCCCTGCCTCGTCCTCCTCTCGAAGCCCGTAATGCCGTTGCCTTGATGACCATTCATGGGGCCAAAGGTCTGGAATGGTCGGTGGTCATTGTTCCCGATTTAACCCGTGCGTCCCCCAATGATACGAGTATTATTCGCTTTGATCCGCAAGTGGGGGCGAGCTGGTCATTGCCCGATGACGAGGGAGAAAAACAAAAGCCTGCCCTGTTTACCCTACTAGAACAGCAGCAAAAACAACGGGAGGCCGAGGAAGCTAAACGATTACTCTATGTAGCTCTGACCCGCGCCCGCGATCGCCTGATCCTAACCGCTCCCCAAACGAAAAGACTGGGTTTAGACCTCTTGCAACCAGGTATCATCGGCAATTTTGAGGTTCAAACGATTCCCTACGAACCCGAACGGATTTCAGCCTTTGTTTCCCCTTTACCTCCCGTTTCGGAAACCATCGTCCCTTTACTGCTCAATCCCGTCCATGCCAAAGGTTTACGCTTACCTGTCACGGCTTTAACCGATTACGCCCGTTGCCCTAAACGGTTTGATTACGCCCATATGGAAGGTCATCCTGGCCTTGCCACTGGTACGACCAATTTTGCCCGCGAATTAGGAACTTTAACCCATATCGCCTTAGAAAAAAATCTTACCCACTTAGAGCGTCTTCAAGCCTACGCCCCCGAATTGCCTGCCGACAAAATTGCCGAAGCCATAACCCTCGCTGACCGTTTTCGGACATCATCCACCTATGCCACCGTCCAAACTGGGAACTGGGAAAAACCGCTACAATTCCAGAGGTCTGGCATCACCTTCACAGGCAAAGCGGATTTAGTCGGGGCAGATTTTGTTTTGGATATTAAAACCGATCAGGAATTTGACCCGCAGGAACACCGTTTTCAACTTTGGGCCTATGCTCATTCTCTTGATAAACCTCAAGCCCATATCGCCTACCTCCGTCACAATCGCTTGCATACTTTCACATCCCAGGATTTAGCTAACATTGCCATCGAGGCCGAAAACCTGATTACTCAGCTCGGCGATCGCCGCTTTAATCCAACTCCCTCTATCGCACATTGTAGTATTTGTCCCTATTCAGTTATTTGTACAGGCAGTATGATCAGCAATTCTCATTATGAAAACAAGCTGGTAAAATGGTTGATAGAGGGATATTGTTAATGAAATCAGGATGATTATAATTTACTCAGGGCAGTAGATTTGAAAAAACTAGGCTCGTTCGACACAATTGTAGAATTTTTC
>JANNLO010000039.1:0-20030 GCA_031396835.1 Snowella sp. SOY_38_metabat_116 | reverse complement strand
TCAGTCTGTTCATCTTGTCTTTGTCAATGGGGTTAAGTCTTCTATTACACTCACGCATAAACAAAATTTGATTTTGCAGTTTCTTGGTTCCTCTTCTCGGCAATATTATTTTTTGTCTTAAATAACCTGCTGAATGCGGGTTGTGATGCTTTCTTTGCAATTAAATGTTTCAATTGCTGACGTACCTTTTCATGGGTATTCAATTGGAATTAATTTAGGTTTAGATAAATTCTTGGCAACTTCTGATGGTCAACTTGTGAATAGGCCTCGCTTTTTAAATCAACTACAACGTAAGCTGAAATTGCTACAACGTGGATTAAGAAATAAAAAGAAAGGCTCTAATAATCTTCACAAGTCAAATCAAAGAATTGCTAGATTACACCAACGTATTTCTGATACCCGAAAAGATTGGCATTTTAAGTTAGCCCATTCTCTTTGTAACCAAGCTCAATCAATATTTATTGAAGATATTAATTTTATATCTTGGGCAAAAGGAATGCTTGGTAAACACACTTTAGATGCTGCCTTTGGACAGTTTGTAAACATCCTTAAATGGGTAGCATGGAAGAAAGATGTTTTTATTGCTGAAGTTGACAAAAATTACACTTCTCAAATTTGTCCTAATTGCAACTTCCATACAGGTAAAAAATTGTTGTCTGAACGAGAACACAATTGTCCTGAATGTGGTTACAAAACTCATCGGGATATTGCGGCGGCTCAGGTGATCAGAAATCGTGGTATCGAAAATACCTAAAATGCGCTAGGGCATAGCGTATCTGAAAATGCCTGGGTCGACGGTCTAGCGGGGGCAGCAATGTCTAGCAAGAGAGTCTGCGAAACAGAAACTCTTAAATGTGAATTTAAGAATCCCCCGTTAGATTGCTATAGATTGCTATATTCAATTAGCGGTGGGAGTGTCAACAGGGTGAGATGGATCGGATTTTCTAAGGGTTAACTCAACGGGTTAAGGTATGATATTGCTAAGTTGGCTTTGTGTGAGTCGGTGTTGTGGGATGATTTTAATGAGGAGTGTTAAGTTAATGCCAACAGGCTAAAAGAAAATTAATTCTTGCATCAAACATTTAGTTTCAAAGTTTGAAGCGTAACACAAACTCATAATCACCTCCAGGCTCTAATTGATAATCGCAACGTTCCAAAAAACGGCCAAGGGGTTCATAAATCAAAGCACGCCCAAGCAAAGGACTGACCAACAACTTTCCTCGTCGGAAATGCCATTGAAACTGCCACTCATAGTCTGCGGCTGAAATTTCTCCCTCCATTTTTCCCGCCTCCCAAGATTGTTTGGTGACACGGAGATAAGCAACTGTTTCGGATAAGTGTTGTTTGGCCACAATCTTTGAAAATTAAAACTATTTTTCTGATAATAAACCCGATTACCCGATTAATTAAACAATACTAATTTTTTTTAGAGAAAATTTTTTTTACATTGGTTAATCTGAGAAGCTTGCTATACAATGGTGTAGTTAACCAACTCTTAGGGATGAGTAGGAGAGAAAAAAGTTTTGGATGAACTTCGAGCAGCACTCGAATTAGCAACAGAAGATGAACTTAAGCAAGTTACTCAAATTCTTTTTTGTCGCAAATTTAACCCGTTTGATTATTTTAAAACCCCTGAACCAGTAGAAGTTCAAGCTCAGGATTTGAATATTTGGCTGGATTCTCTGGAAAATCGTTTTCGTTTTTTGGCTGCCGATGGTTTCACAGTTTTACGCGGCAAAACCCAGATTTTTAGTTATCGTCAAACTCTCATTCGAGTATGTCATTATTTGAAGGTTCCCTACGCTAATCAGATGACAACGACGGATATTGAGTCAGAAATTTTTCTCCATTTAGTCAGCAAAGCTTGGAAACGTTTACCAAAATCGGAACAAAATTCCCTGACTATTGAGATCCAACGTTCTTTGGCTGAATCAGTTTTACCAGAACCGCTTCCCATTCAACTACAACATAATCCTGTCAATCTTTTACTGAAAGGTAGCAGCGCGATCGCCGTTAATGCAGTGATTAAACCTTTTCTTTTAAAACATATTATTCAACAATTTACGCTCCATGTCGCTCGTTATCAAGTTGTACAAACTTCCTTAATTCAAGGCGGAAAGGCTGTTGCTCTACAACTCGAAAGTCAATTGGCTCTACAAACAGCTAAACAAGGAATGACGATGACGGCGGCTCGTTATGGGGCAGTAAGGACGGTTTTTACTTTTGTTGGGCCTGCTCTTTGGGGTTGGTTTTTGGCAGATTTGGGCTGGCGTGCGATCGCGACGAATTATGGTCGGATTATTCCAGTAATTTTTTCCTTGGCCCAAATCCGTTTGACTCGTGAAGTGTCTTGGGAAACCACTTAAAATAGTTAAAGTAAATTCTAAAAGATGATATAAATAAAAACTTGAGCAAATCAGAAGGGCAAGAGGCTAAATAGTTAAAACATGGGAGAAGAAAAAATACACTCACAAAAAAAAGGTTTAGAAAGCACAATTAACTCCTTATCCCCAGTGTCTTTACAAACAGAATGGTTGGCTTTGAAATGGGGAACCCTAATTTTACCTTTTAACCCAATTTTGTCGCTCTTTGGCCTTTTATTTGTTCTTTTTAGTGTATGGAAAAAACAATATAAACGTATTATTCATTCTCCTTTGGGTTGGAGTTTTGGTTTATTGTCTTTTTGGTTGATTTTGACCACATTTTTGGCTAATGATCGAGGAGAAGCTGCCCTAGGTTTAGCCAATTTTCTGCCCTATTTCGGTTTTTTTCTGGCTTGTCAGTTGCTGTTTCGTTCTTTTTTCTACTTAAAACAATTGGCTTGGGTTTTGGTTTTGGCTTCATTGCCGATGATTTTGCTAGGATTAGGGCAAATTTTCGCTGGCTGGGAAAGTCCAACTTTTTTAAAGATTATCGGCTCTAATTTAATAGCTTATGGTCGTCCTGAAGGTCGAATGTCCTCTTTACTCATGTATGCTAATCTTTTTTCGGCTTATTTGGTGATGATTCTACCGTTAAATTTAGGGCTATTGACGGATTTTTACCGAAATTGGCAAAGAAATAAACAAACATTTCCCACCTGGTTATTAGGATTATTGGCAGTAACAGCACTGAGTAATGCGATCGCTATTTTTTTGACAGATTCGCGCAGTGCTTGGGGAGTTTTATTTTTGATTGTGTTAGCTTTTGCCTTTTATTGGGGATGGCATTGGTTAATTGGAATCAGCTTAGGATTGGCGAGCATGGTGATTTGGGCTTCTTGGGGCCCCTTTGGCAAAGAACTTTTTAGAAAAATTGTTCCCAATTATTTTTGGGCAAGACTATCAGATGAAATGTATCCAGATCGCTATGTGACGGCATTTCGTTCTACCCAATGGGAATTTGCTTGGAATATGATGTTAAATCGTCCTTTTACTGGTTGGGGCTTACGAAATTTCACTCCCTTGTATCAGGCGAAAATGAATGTTTGGTTGGGTCATCCCCATAATTTTTTTGTGATGTTATTAGGAGAAATTGGTATTCCTGGAACTCTTTTATTTGTCGGTGTAGTTGGTTGGGTTCTGCTAAATGCCACGCGCTTACTTTTGCTATTATCTAATCAGAAAAAATTACAGTCTAAAAAACCAGAACATTTGCTTTTATTCTCATTTTTAATTGCTTTTGCGGCTCTGACTTTTTATAATTTTTCTGATGTAACAATTTTTGATATTCGCGTTAATCTGATTGCTTGGACAGTCCTTGCTGCGATCGCGGGTATTGTCAGACGTTATCAAAAATTGTTGCCGCCTCTAAAATTTAAGATGTAATTCCGCGATCACGCAGTGCCGCCACGCGATCGCCAATTTTAACAATAATTTAATAATAATTTGATGTCCAACTTCCGTGCAAGCCGTAGGGAATATGACTTTTTAAATGCAAAATTGCCTTTTGGGTTAAATTTTTAGCATCTAAAATCACCAAATCAGAACGATGGTTCGCTGCATCATAAATTAGCGTTAAAATCCAACCGTCATCTTCAGTTGTTGCGTTGGGTTTCGGTACAAAAATCGGTTCTCCGACAAATCCTTTCGGTGCAAAAGAGTGAATTTGTCTAGTTTTCGTTTGCAAATCTAATTTGAGAATCGCTTGCAAAGGAGCATTTCCTGTTGCGTGATGGGCAGCGGCGGTATAAAGATAACGATAATCTCGGCCCACACGTTCAGGATTAAGGCTTGGAAACTCACAGCAACGAGATTCCAGCAAATCACGCTCAACGGTTTGCTTTTCTGGATCAATGACAAATCGCCACAGTTGTCCAGGGTCAAGATTGTCAAAATTCACTGATTGATAAGGAACGTCAGGTTGTATCTGCGGCAAAGAATTATAGCAAATGGAATCTAAATAAATTTTTTCTTCAGATTCAAAGGCATTACCGTGATGAAAGACAAAACCTGCCTGGGTTTCCAAAATTTTGATGCGATCGTAGGGCGGTGTTCGAGGAATCAGAATCAGACGAGACGGTTTATTCGGTTGAAAATTAACACATTCTCCCGCACCCTTTAAGCCAAACAGAAAAGGAAAAGGGTTAAAAGTAACCGCATTTTGTAAAAAGATGGCGTAATGGGCTGTAATGGCAAAATCATGAATAAAAGCAAAACCAGGAATTGTATGACTATGACGACGCAATAATTTACCATCAGTCGCCAATTCAAAAAGAGTGATTTTACTAGATAAACCCGTTTTTAAGGAAAAATTCACTAAACAAGGTTGATTGCCATCTAATTCACAACTCGGATCAATCCAAGGATGGGCTGAGAAAGAATCACCTTTTTCTAAAATGCCGTCTAAATAATCTAAGCCAATGGTTTCCAATGTTTTTGGGTCAAGACGATGGGGTTCGGCTGCTTCCCAAAGTGCGAGTAATTTTTCGCCCCAATAAATAACATTGGTATTTGCGATATTTTTGAGTCTGAGATCAAAGGCATTTTTTAACCAACTACCTGGTCGCTGAGTGCCGAAAACGCCGCGATAGAGCATTTTATTGGTGGCTTGTTCTTCAATAAAAGCTTGGGTGCGGACAAATTTGTTGCGAAAATGAACTCGTCCGTCTTCCTGAAAACTAAAGGCGGCGATCATACCATCACCATCAAAAGGGTGTTGAATGGGGATATTTTCGATTTCAAATAAGCCTGGCCCATTGCGAAAAAGAGTTCCCGTTAAACCATGAGGAATTTCGCCTTCAATGTCTTCGATCCAGTAATCATCTTCGGTGAGTTGGGAAGTGTAGCCTTTTTGCCAATCTTCTTGGCTGTAAGAGCGGTTGGTTGGAGAGAGAATCGTCGTCATAATTTCAGTAAAATTTCTGCAAAAGTTAACCGAGTCAAGATCAATCAAGGCATACCAGCAATTCTCATTTTAGAACATTTGTACTATAAAAAGTTGTCGAATTTACCAATACAGTTAAGCAGGTCAACGATAGAATAGGGGTTTCAGGTATTACAAAGCGATAGATTCATGAGAATCATTCTCATAATGAGAATTGCTGAAGGCATACTGTTTGTGGAACTCAAAACTTGATGTTTTCCCTTACCTAAAGTATTCCATGATTTTTTGTGATTTTCCCTAACTCTAAGTTTTTTATGCGATCGCGCGATCGCTGAATTGTCTAAAATTTTGATCATTGATGGCGTATGTTGCACAAAATCAATAACTTTTATGTCGCGATCGCCGAAAATATAAAAATTAACCAGAGATAATTGCCTCACCTCGACGATAAAGTTCACGAGCATAATCCGTCCAAATGCCTTGACCCCAATAACGAAAACAACTGGTTTGCACCAAAAGATTATCAAGTAACGCTTCTTGGTAATCAGGATTTTGGGTTACACTTGCATTTTTTTGTACAAGAGAATCATATTTTTGATGAAACATGACACTCAATCGATTCATCGGTTCCAAAACATTTTCATAGCCTTGTACCCAACTCAAATTGTTTGTCCAAGAAGCACCGTCCATATGAAAAAGATGATCGGTTTGCTTTAATTGGGCGATCGCGTTTTCAACTAATTCAGGTGTTGCTTGCTCAGGATTAACTTGTTGCCAAATCTTATGTTGATGAACCGCTTGTACTTCAGGATAATGATCGGGATCAACTCCTGCAGCTTCAATTAACTCTAAATATTCGGTTCCATTAATAGCAACTGTTCCACTTTTACCGCCCCCGCTCGTGCGAATTTCCTGATTAATTCTCATAAAATCACGGGGAAATTCATTCATCATCACGCCACCATTTTCACCATCCGCAATTTGGGTTCCTAATGAGGGAATACTAATACCACTAATTTGTTGTTTTCTTAATCCTTTAGCTTCAAAATAAGGCTGCATTTGAGCGACTAATTTAGTGTCCGATCCTTGGGTTTTAATTAATATGGTAATACTAATAGTTTCACCCTGAGAATTACGAGAAATTAAGCGATTAGGAATATATTTTTGTGCTTGATCTAGGCTCGAACCATCTGCATTTTCAAGTGAATGTTCTTGCACCATTAACCAACGATAACCGCATTCTTTGAGAGCTTTAATATATTCATATAAAGTATCAGGATGGTTGGGCAAATTCATTTCAGGCGGCGAAAAACCTTTAACTCTTTGCAAGGCTTCATAACCAAAAATTGACGCAAAATGGTGTTGCCAGGCTTGAATTTGTAATTTAATGTCAGGAATGGGTGTAGAGGGAACCACAGCATGACTCCACATCGTTCCCAACCATTCAACATAGGGTTGATACTGAGGATTACAAGTAATATTTTTGAGACTATCTAAAATATCATTGCGCCCCATTTGTTGAAAGCCCCAAAGCAAATTTCCTGAATAATCCAACATCATTCGAGGATTGCAATCTTCTTGAATTAATTGAGGAATAAATTCACCCATACGACGATAACACCAAGCAAAAGGATCGGCATTATGATTATCACCTTCTCCTTGATTTTCATACATATATTGAAGATGACTAATTAAGGCTCCCTTTCTACCTGCTGGAATAGTCGGTTGGTGCATATGCAAAGCACAGGAAAATCCCGCATTAATATCTTCTAATTTTAAATTAGTTGTTGATAAAAATACAGAATTATTATGATTAGTAATTATCTGAATTTGGGATTCTTCCCCACAAATATAAGGTAAGTTTGAGGAAGTTTGTGTGGTACTAAGAAAAGTTGCGATCATAGATTTTTTCTGCTATGTAATTAGCTAATTATTCCACGTTGAACGCGGCTTTTATTAATTAGACTTCCCGCTCAAAGACCAGTTTTTTTATTCTCAAAGACCAGTTTTTTTTATTGTTATCTGTAAACATCTGTAAACTTATTTTTCCTATAAGGGTGATTTGACAAAAAAGATGAGAAATCTGGAAGTTTCGCGCTATCTTAAAAAAGAATATTTACGAAATATCAACCTCAAGTAACGCGATCGCCGATTAAAAACTATGCCAGAAGAAACTAAACCAACTCCTGAATCTAAACCACCTGCGGCCAAAAAAGTCAAGGAACCCGCCCTGGAAGATAAACCCTTTGCCGAATTTATCAGTCAGAATTTTACGCCATCCCTGAAAACGGCCCTTGCCACAGCAGGAATCCCAGAGGTAGAGCTAAATTTCCAAAAACAATCTTTACCAATTTTTGGGGCAGATCCTGGTGAACAGTTTTGGCAACTAACTGGAACTTGGCAAAAAGGTCAACGTCAATTTAATTTGTATTTTTGGGATGAAGATATCAACGGCAAAAAGGGCTTTTCCTATGCAACAGGAGGAAATCAACCTAGCACGATTGAATCTTTTATGATTGATGAACGGAAAGTTAACTTGGATCTCATGGTGCGTTACCTGATTCAACGTCTTAACGGTCAAAAATGGTTGATCTTGAATTAATTTAACTAAAATTTATTGCTTGATTTTCGATCATTTTTCTCTTCTCCTCTTTAATTCAGAGGTGGTTTTCGATGTTCTCGTGATATTGTCATTATGGTAAATTCCCGAAACGATGATTGGATCTATGCGTGTTTATGTACTGTTATTTAATGCCCGCACCGCAAATGAAGGAATTCATACCATTCAAATGGGTGGGCGCAACAAAATTTTGATGTTTGAGTCAGAGGACGACGCAACTCGTTTCGCGCTGTTATTGGAAGCTCAAGATTTTCCTGTTCCCACTGTAGAAGTGATGGATTCGGGAGACATTGAAGCTTTTTGCCGTGAAGCTGATTATGATTGCGAAATGGTTGGGGATGGAATGTTAGCAATTCCGCCTGAAAATAATGTGCCCGAACCCGTTTGGGACACAGAAAACCCTAAACCTAAACCAATTGAAACCGAGGAAACTGAATCAGATATTCCTCAAAATGAGTTAGATAATATTCGTCGGCGTTTAGAAGGGCTTCTCTAGGTTTAAAGTATAAAAATAAATCTTGAGAAACTAATGAATTCACTCGAACAACGCGGTCATCTTTTAACGGAACAAGTTAATCCTAATAGTCAAAATCTCGATCAACTTTCGTCTCTCCAATTGGTAGAACTTTTTAACCAAGAAGATGCCCAAACTCTTTTGGCGATCGCGCAAGCAAAACAAGAATTAGCCCAGGCGATTGATTTAACGACGACTTGTTTACGTGATGGTGGCAGATTATTTTATGTTGGAGCGGGAACCAGTGGCCGTTTAGGGGTTTTGGATGCCGCCGAATGTCCTCCCACTTTTTGCACGCCGCCTGAAATGGTTCAAGGAATTATTGCTGGCGGAGCAGGAGCTTTAGTTCGCAGTTCTGAAGATCTTGAAGACCGAGCCGAAGATGGAGCCGACGCGATCGCTCAACGTCAGATTACCCAAAAAGATGTGGTAGTTGGCATTGCAGCAGGGGGAACCACTCCTTTTGTTCATGGAGCTTTAAAAGCCGCTAAACAACGGGGAGCCACTACAATCGCGATTGCCTGTGTGCCGAAAGAACAAGTTGCCATTGAGGCCGATGTCGATATTCGTTTGTTAACAGGCCCTGAAATTGTCGCGGGTTCAACTCGTTTAAAAGCGGGAACCGTCACGAAAATGGCTCTAAATATTATTTCAACGGGTGTAATGGTAGGTTTAGGCAAAGTTTATGGTAATCGGATGATCGATGTGGCCGTGACAAATCGGAAATTGCATGACCGCGCTCTGAAAATGTTAGAAGATTTGACCGACTTAAATCGTGAAGACTGTGGATTTTTGTTAGAGCGGAGTGGTCGGCGGGTTAAACTAGCGTTATTAATGCACTGGACGGGATTAAATCTTGAAGCAGGTCAATCTCTTCTGGATAAATGTCAAGGCAATCTCCGAGCGGCAGTAGAACATCATCAAGCATCACGTTAAACTATGGTTAATTCTTCTGAAACGACTGAAAATACTGTAAATGCGATCGCGGCAGGAACTCCTTTAATTATCGTTTTTATTCTCATCTTCGCAATAGGAATTTTGCTTTGGGGATTTAATCGCGCTCGACCTTTTGGCAAAATAGGTATTTTAGCTTGGTTACAATCTGTCGTTTTAATATCTCCCTGGTTGATTTTCTTTGGTCTGGTTGCAACAGGAATTTATTTAAATATTATTGGAATTCTTCTGCTTTTAGTTATTTCAGTTGCCATTTATATTTATCTTGGTAAACAACTCCGCACGTTAAGTCAAGATTCTATTTTGAAGCAAAAAGCTGCCCAACGCCTTCAAGCTTTAAATCAATTAGAAAACAATTCTTTTCCTGAAATTACGCCAACTCTGACAACTGAAAATAATGCGATCGCGCCCGAAAATTTGCCAATTCCTGAAGAAGATTTAGCCCTACTCAAAGGTATTTTCAGTATCGACACTTTTTTTGCAACTGAAACTATTCCCTATCAAGAAGGTGCGATTTTTAAAGGTAATTTACGCGGTGATCCCGATGCAGTTTATCCCCAACTTTCTGCCAAACTAACCGCAATTTTTGCCGAAAAATACCGACTCTTTTTAGTAGAAGGAACAGAAGAGCGGCCAATTGTGATCATTCTACCCAGTACAAATGATCCTCAACCCGCAACACTGATTCAAAAAAATCTGGCTCTAGTTCTTCTCTTGGCAACCTTGGCAACCAGTTTAGAGGCGATCGCGCTTTTATTAGGATTTGATTTATCGATTGAGTGGCAACGTTATCGAGAAGCCTTGCCCTTAGCGATTGGACTCTGGGGAATTTTAGCCGCCCATGAAATTGGTCATTATTTAATTGCAAAACGTCGTCAAGTTCGTCTGAGTATCCCTTTTTTCCTCCCAAACTGGCAGATCGGAGCCTTTGGAGCCATTACTCGTTTTGAATCTCTTTTAGGCGATCGCGCGACATTATTTGATATTGCCTTTGCTGGCCCTGCTTTCGGTGGTTTGGTTTCTCTTATTATTCTGTTTGTTGGGCTAGTTATTTCCCATCCAGGCAGCATTTTTCAACTACCAACTCCATTTTTTCAAGGTTCCATTCTTGTTGGTTTTTTAGCGAGGATTGTATTAGGAAATGAGTTACAAAAAACCATTGTTGATATTAATCCCCTCGTCATTTTAGGTTGGTTAGGTTTAGTGATTAATGCGTTGAATTTATTACCCGCAGGTCAACTAGACGGAGGAAGAATTGTCCAAGCTATTTATGGCCGTAAAATTGCAAGACGCACCACGATCGCCACTTTAATTGTGCTAGGAATTGTTTCTTTTATTAATCCCGCCAATCCGATTCCTTTGTATTGGGCAGTGGTAATTCTTTTTTTACAACGAGATTTAGAACGTCCCAGTTTAAATGAATTAAGCGAACCCGATGATACTCGTGCAGCGTGGGCTTTATTGGCTTTATTTCTGATGTTGGCAACATTAATTCCACTGAGTCCAGGTTTAGCAACTCGCTTAGGAATTGGTGGATAAATTAACGATAAATTAGTAATGTTTTGTCAATCTTAAATTTAAGTTCTAATCAGTAATTTTTCTTTAATAAATTAATCCAAACTGACAAAAGATTTCTTCTGAAAATTTTAATAGCTAATATATTATAGATAGTAAGTTAGAGCTAAAATCTTTCTCTTAAAGATCATCAACTCTTAAAAACTAATCAAAAACCAAGCCAAAATAATTTTAGAAAAATAACAAAAAATCAGCTTATTTAACTCTACTTTGAATAATTAGATTTAGCGAAATACCCGATGTTGTAAAGAAGGCATTTGTTGACGCACTTGCCTGAGCCTAAGAGGATTAATTTCGGCGATCGCCATACCTGGAGTCACTCCTGCATCATCTAAAATCACTCCCCAAGGATCAATGATCATCGCGTGTCCGTGAGTATAACGACGTTCATAATGACAACCTGTTTGGGCAGGCGCAATCACATAACAAGTATTTTCAATGGCTCTGGCTTGCAATAAAACCTGCCAGTGATCTTTCCCCGTAAAAGCGGTAAAAGCAGCAGGAATAAAGAGAATATCGGCTCCTTGCTGAGATAAATAGCGATAAAGCTCTGGAAAACGCACATCATAACAAATTGATAATCCCAGTTGACCTAATTTTTCTGAATGATAAACAGGCGGAAAACTATGGCCAGCCATGACTGTGGTGGATTCGCAATAAGTATTGCCATCAGGAAGATTAACATCGAATAAATGAACTTTATGGTAGCGAGTTAATTCTTCTCCATTGGGCGCGACTAAAACGGCGGTATTATAAGCCTTGGTGGGATCGCTTTCGACGGGAACAGGAAATCCACCTGCTAAAATTGTCACTTGAAAACGTTGGGCGATAACTTTAACGAATTTTTCAGCTTTCTCAGCAATTTCTGTGGCGTGTTGCAGTTTTGTTGCTTCATTTCCTAAAAAAGCGAAATTTTCGGGCAAACTAATTAATTCTGCTCCTCGACGGACTGCAAGTTCAACTAATTCTTCGGCTTCGACTAAATTCTTTGCCAAATCGGGTTGACTGGTCATTTGGATGGCAGCAGCAAGGTAGGATTTCATCAGGTTAATTAATATTTGAATTTAAAAGCTGTAGTTATTTATCTTATCCTTAGCTGGGACGCGATCGCGCTTAAAATTCAAATTAAAGGCCGACTTTAAGAATAATTGTAATTTGTGGAGATCATTTTTTTCTTATCTACTTTTGATTTTTTAATTGCAGATTTTGAGATAAGATTTAAAGCTTGTTACTTTTGTTTCATATCTGTTATTTCGATTAGTTTATAGGTTTTAGAATGCCACCATTGCCGCGATCGCTGTCTCAAAAATTACTCTATCAAATCAGTAATCAGATTTTCAATCTAGTTGGAAAATTGTTGGTCAAAGAATGGGATAAAAGATTATTAGGATTAGCTCAACTTCCGATTCAATCGATCATTGATATTGGAGCTAATGAAGGTCAGTTTGTGCGACGAATTATCCAAATTTTTCCCCAGGCTCATGTTTATGCTTTTGAACCGCTAGAAATTCCCTTTCAACAATTATCTCAATGGGCAAAAAAACATCCTAAAAAAGTTACCGCTTTTAATCTTGCTTTGGGTAATAATAACCAGCCGATTGAAATTTATAGCCATTTATATTTTAATCCTTCTTCTTCTATTTTACCAACGACTAAATTATGTGAAACGGTTTATCCGATGGTTAAAAAACAAGAAAAAATTCTCATAAAACAATCTACATTAGATCATGCGAGCGCCAATTTTTCTGCCTCTTTACAGGAAAAGATTTTAATTAAATTAGATGTTCAAGGCTACGAAGATCGAGTCATTCAAGGAGGCATAGAAACCTTTAAAAAAAGTGCTGCTTGTATTGTTGAAATTTCTTTAGATCAACTTTATCAAGAGCAAGCAAAATTCCGAGAAATTTTTAGTTTATTGGATAATTTAGGTTATAGTTATGCAGGCAATCTCGACCAAATTTTAGGAAAAGATGGCCATGTCCGTTATTTTAATGCGGTCTTTATTAAAGAATAATCTTTTCAGCTTTAGGAAACTTTAAATATATGCGTGTTGAAGCTTGTTGTCAGTCCTTATTAGCAGAAATTCTCCCTGAAATTGACCCTAAAAAAGCAGGATTTTGTATTGATGTTGGAGTTGGAAATTTTGCTTTTTATTGTGAAGTTTTTGCTAAATTAGGTTATCCAACTGTTGCCGTTGAACCGCTTCCCGTTAAAAAATTAAAACAAATCTGCGATCGCTATCCGATTCAACTCATTGAAAGTTGTTTGTCAAATTTAGATGAAAAACAAACACTATATTTAGGAAATTTTGCGGGTTTATTTAATACTAATTTTAGTTCTCTTTCTCCTAACTGGTTTGGTTCTTCAGGCAAAACTAAAGAAGTACAATCTATAACTTTACTAACTTTATTAGAAGTCATAAAACCCACTCAAATTACTTGTCTAAA
Source organism: Snowella sp. SOY_38_metabat_116 (assembly GCA_031396835.1). Taxonomy (GTDB): domain Bacteria; phylum Cyanobacteriota; class Cyanobacteriia; order Cyanobacteriales; family Microcystaceae; genus Snowella. The sequence goes on along the minus strand of JANNLO010000039.1, from coordinate 6,616 downwards.
ACTAGATATTGAAGGTTGGGAATTTAATGTTATTGAACAATTACCTTATATTCCTAAGACTTTATTTCCCAAAGTAATTATGTTTGAATACGGCGGTGGAGTTAATAAAAATCAGGGACAAAAAGGCTGGTCAAAAGAGTTTCTAGAAAAAACCTTAAACTGTCTTTCAATTCTTAAATCCTGTGGCTATGGTTTCAGTTTAATGATCGATTTTGCACCCCGTACTCAAGAAAAAATATTTGATTTGCGATCGCAAGATTTAGAGACTGATCAATTATTCTCTGAACAAGCAGTTTACGGAAATATTATTAGCTTGAGAGATTGCGTTATTTCAGAAGAAAAAATCCACAAAACTTGTCAGCCTTATTACAATTCTTCTCCTATAGATTTAGTAGTTAATGCCTTAGTTTCTCGATAATTTTCTTGATAATTATTACTGTGTTTGTGTTAACTAAAACTATTTTATCCTGCCCAAGATTTGAGAAACCAACCAATAACCAGACCTAAACCACCAAAACGAACAATTTGCCAAAAAGCTTCTCCTAAAATTCCCTGACGCAATCCTTTCCAAAAAATATCTTGTAAAGCAGTTTCAGACAACAAATGACTTTCCAAACTAACGCTGAGTTCTTGCAATTGTTGGTCAATATTTTGTAATTCCTGCTCAAGTTCTGGCAACTGATTTTCTCGCCACTGAGTTTCAATTTCTTGACGATGTTTCTTTAAATTTTCTTGTTGTGTGTACTTTTCTTGAATTGTGGCATAGCGTTCTTTTAAATCTAACAGCGATCGCTCTATTTTTAAAAGAGTTTGCTCAAATTCAATTTCTCTAACATCAGGAATTTCAGAAGGCATTTTTTTGAGTTTAAAAGTTAGCAGATTAATGCTAGGACATTGATAATTATTTTACTATTTTTAACTTAATTTTTGCATCAAAATATCTATTTAAAGATAAGTTTAAATAATTTAAATGTTATTTCAAGCTCGATAAAATTCGATCAAAAACTTAAATTTGGGCAGCACAAAGCGCAGCACCGATTAAACCAACTTTTTTATTAAGAACAATATAAACAGGGAATTTTTCCATCAGAGTTCGCATTCGTCCTTTATCCCGAAAAGTCTGCATAAAATTACCACTTTGCAATAAAGGCAAGATTTTGGGTGCGATTCCACCTGCCACATAAAGACCACCAGAGGGTAAAAATTTTAAGGCTAAATTACCCGCTTCTGCGCCATAAGCCTCAACAAATAATTTTAAGGTTTGACTTGCCAAATAATCATTGCCTGCTAAGGCTGCTTGAGAAACTTTTGCAGAGAGATCAACTGTTTTTTGGGATTTGCCAATTTCTTGTTGCCAAATTTTATAAACTTCGGCGAGTGTTGATGATTCTTGACTGGGATTTTGGTCTCGCAAAAATTCATAGATCGAAGCAATTCCGATTCCTGAAACCACTCTTTCAATGGAAACTCGTTGGATTTGATAACGTTCTTTTAAATAATTAATCAATTGAAATTCTAGATGAGAACGCGGCGCAAAATCAGCATGGGAACCTTCGCTGGAAAAAACTCGATAATTGCCAGTTGTTAAGGGAAGAAGATAACCTTCTCCCAATCCTGTTCCTGCCCCTAAAATCGCGATCGCGCCTTGAGGATCTTTTTTGATGTCTTGCAAACAATATAAATCTTCTGGAGCCAGACCCAAAATGCCATAGCCCACAGCCGCAAAATCATTAATTAACAGAACTTGAGAAATTCCTAACTCTGCTGCTAAACGTTCTCCTGACAATGACCAACTTAAATTAGTTAATTCTGAAGTGTTCTGAACAACTGGCCCAGCAATGCCAAAACAGGCTTTTTGAATATTTTTAAGCTTAAGATTTTCGCCCAATTCTTCTGTCGCAGCCTGAAAAAATTGCTGAACCATCGGCACTAAATCTACAAAAGATGGACTCGAATATGTTTGTTCGTAAAGTGTGGTTAGTTCAGGAATAATCTGATTACTATCGGATAATTGGGAATTAACCAAACGCAAAATGGTTTTTGTTCCACCGATGTCGCCAGCAAGTAGTCTCGTGAACATAAATGAACTCCTCAAAGAGATTCTTATTAAACTTAACTTGAAATTTTACTACTTTAACTTGTTTTTAAAAACTATTTTTACTTCTTTTCATCACTCAATATTGATTAATTTCTTAGACGGCGATCGCGATTTTGATTGCCAGAGTTAAAAAACAAGAGAAATCAACTTACTGACAATCAAAAAATTAGTTAAGATTTCCAATTTTAATCAAGCAACGCTCAATTATTCTTGATTTTGCGAATTGCAACTACAGCAGGTTTAGGAGGATCATTGGGCTTAAGACTGGGCCAATTTGAACCAATCGGAACTTTACGAGTTTGCATAAATTCCTGACCATTGGTAGTTTGCATAGTAAATTCTCGTGATTCAAAAGCCATATCTTTACGAGTGCCTGTAATTTCTCCAGGATGCTGCACAGATAGAAATAAAGTTTGTTGATCTTGTGAGAAAAATGGCCCCGTTGTTTCACATTCTACTGGCCCAAATCCAAAGAGAAAAGCCTTGCCCAGATCCACACCCGATGTCGGTAAAAACCAAATCGAACTATTACCATAAAGTCCCCGTAAATCCGATTGACTAATGGGTTTGCCCGACTCATTTTTGCGGCTAGGAATAGCTTGATTATATTTATCGCTGGATATATCTGTCACCATCCAAAGATTGCCACTCCCATCGATCTCCAAGTTATCGGGATTGGCAAAACCTAGACCTCCTTCTGCGGGTTCTCCACCTGTTGCCATCATTGACCATTTAAAATTCATCGCTTCAGGTTGATTCTCTTCTTCATTTAATCGCATAATCCAGCCATATTCCCAGGCTTTACCGTCATTTCCCTTGAATATGCGTAAATCTGGACTACCATCACTAGAACTAATAGAACCTGATGTAAATGAAATAAATAAAGAGCCATCAACTGCAACTTCCGTATCTTCAGGACGAGCGGTACAAGTTGCTCCCACGGCATTCCCCGCATAATGAGCATCAATGAGAATTGCGCCTTGTTTTTCGCGATCGCTGCCCACATAAAGATCGCCCAAAGTTTTAAATTTGGATTTAAATTCAGCAATTTCTTCTGCTTTTGTGGCCTTAAAAATTCCGCCTTCTGGACGTTGAGGAAGAGGCAACATTTTTCCAGCAAGGACATCTAATTGATCAGGATTTATCGGGGTAGAAGCTCGCAGTGCAATCCAGTTTCCCGTGCCATCAGCATTAAATTTGGCTGCATAAAGCATTCCAGTTTCTAACAGTTTGGAATTAGTTTTATCTTGGGGATCTTTAATCATTCTCTCGCTAACAAATTTATAAAGATGTCCGCCGCGGCGATCGCAACCCGAATAAAATACAAGCGGTTGATTAGCTACTGCCCGAATTCCTACTGCTTCATGGCGATAACGACCCAACCAGCTATGTTTAATACCGTAATCGTTCGGATTCGCGGGATCAATTTCCACCATCCAGCCATATTTATTGCCTGCTAAACCAAAAACATTGCCGAGTCCATTCAACTCACCTTCACTTTGGCTAAATTTCTTTTGACTAGGATCAAGGGAAGTTCCATCCGCCATAACGGGTTCTGGTACAAAATTTTGAAAATTTTCTTCCGCACTAAAAACTGTTCCCCAGGGTGTTGTTCCGCCTGCACAGTTGTTAAAAGTACCAATAACGCGATCGCCCAAAGTATCGGTATAACCTAAACCCTTTGTTTTCTGAAAAATAGCGACAGCAGGCCCTGTTGTTTTCAAATAACGACCATCTTCTAGACCAGAAATCCCTGTCACACGGCGGTCTGCTGGGGAATTAGTCCGTTCCCATTTATTCTCTGCATTGCGACGAATCGAAATCACCCCAAGACCCAGATCGATCAATGCTTCTTTGGTGATCAACTCAATTTTTGCCCTAAGCGGATCATTTTTAGGCAACGCCCAGACATCAAGTTCTTTTTTATCTAATGCTTTGATTGCAGAAATAACTTCAGTAAATGGCAAAGATTTCCCAATAACTTTAGTATAAGCTTGCTCCCAAGGAATAATACTAATATATTCAAAATTAACAGTTAAATAACCTTCATTTTTAGCTGTTTCAATTAAGGATAAATAATCATTATTATAGCCAAAACGCGAATCTCCAACTTTATCTCCCCAGGTAGCAATGACATCATAGACAAAGCCTTTAGGTAAAACTAGATCATCCATCACTTCAAAATTTTTGTAAACTTGGCTCTGTTCTGAAAGCGCGATCGCGTCCGTTTTTAAGGGCATTGTTCCCTTGATCGGCTTAAAACTTAAGAATGAATCGGTTGCAGCAAAAGCGGCATTACTGGAATTATTTTTCATGAAAGGCATAGAAAATTTGGGTATCAGGCGATCGCCAGGAATAGCTTCCAATAACATCGCCCCACCAATACCACCGATAAATGTAAGAAAATCTCTGCGCTTAATTATCATATATTTATGCTATTTTTTAAAGTTACTTTTGTGACAATACTAATTGCTTTGAAAATATCATTCCCAGTTTAAGACAAGGTAAAACCGTGTTGAGAATTAAGCAACAGAATTTTTGGTCAAAAGTATAATAAAAATCGTAAAAAAATATTTGTTAATTATTTTCGACAGTTGATAACGAGAGTAATGTCTGCTAGAAAATTACTGTCTAGATATAACTTGGATAAGAAACTTAGTCTAAACTGTTTGTAGATTCGTTCTGACGGGTATTACAAAATTAACCTTAAAGTCTGGTTGAAAGGTTTTTCCAAAATGATCAAGAATGCGTCATTACAATCTTTGATTTAAAGTTTAGTTTCTCTTTCCCAGACTTTGATAAGAAATTTTTATCAATCAGGATTATTTATTTAACGGGCTTGGAGGGATTCGAACCCCCGACCTTCTGGTTCGTAGCCAGACGCTCTAATCCACTGAACTACAAGCCCTTTTTTGTTTTTCTTAACAGTTATACAACTTAGCACATCTCTTGGTTTTAAAGCAAGCTTTTTCTTAAATTATCAAAATAATTTTGTATTGTTAAGTTTGGGAACTTGCTTCTGAGGCAGAAAATAACTTCAAAAATATGGGCTTTATTCAGCTAATTTTTCGATAATAACGGAGATAAAGACCCATACTGATCAGGCTTAAAGTAAATAGACCAAAATAAACAAAATAATCCAAACCACATCGACAAAGTGCCAATATAGTTCTGCGGCTTCTACGCCAAAATGGGAATTGTCAGAATAATGATCCTGAGTACGCGATCGCCAAAGAACGCCCAGAATCAATATTAAGCCAAAAGTAACGTGCAGTCCGTGAAATCCTGTCAACACATAAAAACAACTCGCAAAAAGATTGGTTGTCAATCCCATTTCTAGATGAAAATATTCATACAATTGTCCAGCGAGAAAGATTGCACCCATAACTGCTGTGATTCCTAACCAGAGTTTGAGACCAGGCACATCGTTTTTTTTAATGGCAGTCTGACCTCTGTGCATCACAAAACTACTAGCAATCAAAATAACGCTATTAATTCCAGGTAATAACAATTCTCTTTCTGGTGTTCCTTCAGGTGGCCAAACAGGTGACATACTTCGATAAATTAAATAGGCAGTAAAAAGACCTAGAAAGATGGCACTTTCTGCTAAGAGAAACAAAACCATTCCAAACATTCGATAATCAGGATGAGCGTGATGAGAATGGGTTTCAGTGCTGGCGTGGGGCATTGGAGCCTCGATGGATTGGATAGCGGAACTCTGCATGATGATTAAGAAGTACGAATGTGAATAAATAACAAAAATGGGAGATTAAATCTGATTGAAATGATCTCCCAAGATGATTAGCGAGATTCGGCTCCCACTTCAGCCAACATCTCTTCTACGGATTCTTCTCCGTCAATGGCTTCTGAATCAATGCCAAAGTCGTAGGGGCCAGACCAAAGAACAGGCTCTTCTTCAAAGTTCTCAATGATTGGAGGTGAAGCAGTTTGCCATTCAAGTGTTAAAGCACGCCAAGGATTACGTCCCGCTTTTTCTCCTTTCCACAAACTCCAAGCGACATTGATAATAAAAGGAAAGGTTGAGACTGCCATAATATAGGCTCCCAGAGTACACAATTGATTTAACGGCTGGAATTGCACATCATAGATCGCAATACGACGATTCATGCCCAACAAGCCTAATTCGTGCATGGGCATAAAGGTTAAATTGAGACCGATAAAGGTTAGAGCAAAATGGAGACGACCTAGATTTTCATTCACCATTCGTCCTGTCATTTTTGGGAACCAATGATAGAAGCCCGAAAATAGAGCTAAAGCACTACCGCCAAAAAGTACATAATGAAAATGTCCAACGACAAAATAAGTATCATGAACGTGAATATCAAAAGGAACAGAGGCTACCATTACTCCAGTTAGTCCGCCCAATAGGAAAGAAGCTAAGAAGCCGATCGCAAATAGCATTGCTGTGTTAAGACTGATTTTACCGCCCCACAGTGTTCCGCACCAACTGAAAACTTTGATGCCCGTTGGTACAGCAATGACCATTGTGGTTGCCAT
>JANNLO010000021.1:0-4856 GCA_031396835.1 Snowella sp. SOY_38_metabat_116 | reverse complement strand
GTCGAAACGGTTGCCGCTCCTTTTCTATGATAATTTTGAGAATTTGGAAACAATTCTTTCCCAATCTCCTGTTTTGCCCAACACTTCAACCCTGGATATCCAAGCCTTAGAAGCACTAATTGATGCGCCTTGCCGAGTGGTGAATATTCCTCAAGCTGTTGTTCCTGTTGCTGCCTTTAATCAATTTGAAACTGAAGACGAATTTAAAGATCTTGAAGCTTTGTTAGAACAAGCCGATCGCACAATGGGCGGGCCACCCACAATGGTTGCAGTTGGTGGACAGCGTTTACAACCTCGGAGTCGTCCTTCTAAGGTGAAGGCATTTGAACAAACGATGCGGGTTCCTGTTAAACAATTAGACAACTTGAGTAATCTGATTGGGGAATTAGTCGTTAAACGAAATCGCCTAGAGCAAGATCAAGAACGTCTGCGGCAATTTTTAGATAATCTTTTAACCCAATCCCAAAACCTCAGTGATGTGGGTGGGCGAATGCAAGATTTGTATGAACGAACTCTTTTAGAAGGCGCGTTGTTGGCTAGTCGGCCTGATAGATCCAATGCCCGAACCACTTATTCTGGTTCCTATAGTACTTTCTCGGGAGGGGCAAATGATGGGCTTGATGCCTTGGAAATGGATCGGTTTACGGGTTTTCATTTACTTTCTCAGGAAATGATTGAGTTGATTGTTCGTGTCAGGGAGTCGTCTTCTGATATTCAATATTTAGTGGATGAAACGGATCAAGTTGCGCGTTCTTTGCGACAGGTGACGACTCAATTGCAAGAAGGCATGACCAAATCTCGAATGGTTTCTTTTGCTCAAACGGCGGATCGTTTACCCCGTGCGATTCGAGAAGTTTCTATGAAATTAAATAAACAAGTAAAACTTCAAGTTGAAGGGCGAGATGTTTTGGTGGATAAGATGATTCTCGAACATCTTTATAATCCCATGACTCACCTAGTTAATAATGCAATTACTCACGGAATTGAGCCGCCAGAAGTTCGCTGTAGAAACGGAAAATTACCTGATGGAAAAATTACGATTAAAGCCTTTTTGCAAGGAAATCAAACTCTGATTACGGTTTCAGATGATGGGGCGGGAATTGATCCTGAAATAGTTAAACGCAAAGCAGTAGAAAAAGGATTGATGAGTCAGTTAGATGCCAATCTTTTGACAGAACAAGAAGTTTACGAATTATTATTTCACGCAGGATTTACGACAAAAGATCAAGCCGATGATTTTTCAGGAAGGGGCGTGGGTTTAGATGTGGTGCGTACCAGTTTGCAGGATATTCGCGGCTCAGTCATGATTGATTCTGCGATCGGCAAGGGAACGACTTTTAATATTCGCTTGCCCCTTACTCTTAGTATTTGTAAAGCCCTCTGCTGTCTCAGTGATCGCGCTCGTATTGCCTTTCCGATGGATGGAGTAGAAGATACCAAGGATTATGTTCCTAGTGATGTTGTTACTAATGAAGAAGGGCAAAAATGTATTACGTGGAATGATTCCCTATTACCCATTTACCGCTTAGAAGACCTTTTGACCTATCACCGTCAATTGAGTCGGGGAACTGTTTATGGAGGAAAACTAGAAGAAGATATTGTGGCGATCGTGATTCTGCGGGGTGGAAGCAGTAATTTACTAGCAATTCAAGTTGATCAAGTAGTAGGAGAAGAAGAAATTGTTATTAAACAAATTGAAGGGCCAGTTCCCAAACCGCCTGGAATTGCAGGAGCAACTGTTCGAGGAGATGGTAGTATCATGCCGATTGGGGATGCGATTGAACTAATTGAAATTGCTCACGGTCGGATGCGAACAGATACGGGCAGCAGTCTCTGGCGCAAGACGATTGTTCCCAACTTAAATGAAGTTCAAATAGAGCCAACTGTGTTAATTGTGGATGATTCCATCACGGTTCGAGAGTTACTTTCTTTGAGTTTCGGTAAAGCAGGTTATCGGGTTGAACAGGCAAGAGATGGACAAGAAGCTTGGGACAAACTGCGTTCGGGTTTACCTTGCGATCTCATTTTTTGTGACATTGAAATGCCTCGGATGAATGGCTTAGAGCTTCTTTCTCATTTACAGAATGATGAGCAGTTGACCAATATTCCAATTGCGCTGTTAACTTCGCGGGGAGCAGATCGTCACCGTAAAGTTGCTGCCAAGCTCGGAGCAAGCGGTTATTTCACCAAACCTTATACCGAGAAAGATATTATAGATGCAGCGAAACGGATGATTCAAGGAGAAATCTTACTTCAGGGAAGCGTTAAACAACCTCATTCTTTTATTTCTCGTTTCAAACAAAATCAGGCGAAACAAACTAATGCAGGACAAAAGCTTACCACCGTACTAGATGATGCAGATATTACACCAAAAGTTTTAATTATTGATGATTCTGTCATGGTGCGAGAAATGTTATCTATGACTTATCGGAGAGCGGGCTATCTTCCTGAAGTGGCGCGAGATGGTCAAGAAGCTTGGGAGAAATTGCGTTCAGGCTTGCTTTGCGATTTGATTTTGTGTGATATTGAAATGCCTCGCATGAATGGTTTAGAACTTTTAGACCGCATTAAAGAAGATCCCAATTTATCTAAAATTCCAATTGCTATGATTACTTCACGGGGAGCGCAAAAAATGCAACGTTTGGCCGCAGAAAAAGGGGCTAAAGGCTATTTTGTGAAACCTTATATTGAGGATGCTTTATTAGAAGCTTCTCAACGATTAATGGCGGGAGAAATTTTGTTAGATATGAGTGTTTTAGCTGATGATTAGAGGATCAACAAACACTTATTTGTTCTGAGTTTGCTATCTGCAAAGATTACGCGCATTAGTTCTTATGTGTGATTTGAAGATTTCTTTTGGCTTTTATTTTCTTTACGATTCCTTTACTTTCTCCTGATAAGGTTGGCAAAGATAAATTAATCTTCAAGGAATCAATCTGTTATGAGTAATTCTATTGTGTTGGATCTAAATGGTGTTTATGACCACACCACATATTCAGAAAGTTTTTCCCATTCCACTAAAACAGCTAATAAAACTAAATATAAGTCAGAGGTTTCTCATAAGGACACTGAAAAGAATCATGACAATGAGAAAAATCATGACTATGACAATGAGAAAAATCACGTAAAAAAAAGCGATCGCACTTTCCCAAAATTAAGAAAAAACGCGATCGCATTCAAATAAATTTAAACTAAACCGTTACAAAATTAGTTAATCCCAAGGTTCCTGTTAAACCAGTGATTTCAACAATGGCATCGGTTGTTTGACTAAAGCCTGCTGTTGCATCATTAATTGCTACAAAGTTACGAATACCAAAAGTAAATTGGGCAGCAGAGTTAATCCCAAAATTCGTGGTAGTTAATTTAGCGATAATTCCTGCATTGTCCAAAGTTGCAACTGCTCCTGCATTAGTGAAAGCTGTCCGTGCAGTGGTAACGAGTAATAGATCATTGCTGGCATTAGCATTGAAGTCTTTGATCACATCAAAGTTAGCCAAGAGGGAATCGGTTAAGGTTTTGTAACCAAAGCGATCGCTTCCTAAGCCACCTGTTAGAGTATCTTTTCCTGCTGCACCTGTCAGGATATTGTTTGCACCATTACCTAAAATGATGTTATTGCTCAGATTACCAGTACCGTTAATAGCAGTTGTTCCTGTGAGTGTAAGGTTTTCGATATTAGTCAGAGTTACTAGGCTAAACGTGACAGAAGATTGAATCGTATCCGTACCTTGGGAAGCTAGTTCGGTAATGACATCTGTTGTGGTATCTACTTGATAAATGTCATCTCCTAAACCTCCAATGAGGGTATCAATTCCTGCTCCACCGTTAAGAATATCGTTACCCGCATTACCTGTAAGAGTATTGTTAGCCGTGTTTCCAATTAGAGTGTTATTCGCTGTGTTACCTGTCCCATTAATCGCGGCTGTTCCTGTTAAGGTTAGGTTTTCAATATTGGTTAGAGTTGCAAGGCTAAATGTTAGAGAAGATTGAACGGTATCGGTTCCTTGGGCGGCTAGTTCGGTAATAACGTCTGTGGTTGTATCTACTTGATAAATATCATTGCCTAAACCACCAATGAGGGTATCATTTCCTGTTCCACCGTTGAGAATATCGTTACCATCACTACCAGTTAAAATATTGTTAGCTATGTTTCCGATTAGGGTGTTGTTAGCTGTGTTACCTGTGCCATTAATCGCCGTTGTTCCTGTTAAGGTTAGGTTTTCAATATTAGTCAGAGGAGTCAGAGTAGCTAAACTAAATGTTACGGAAGATTGAATGGTATCTGTTCCTTGGGCGGCTAGTTCGGTAATAGCATCTGTTGTGGTATCTACTTGATAAATGTCATCACCTAAACCTCCAATTAGGGTATCAATTCCTGTTCCTCCGTTGAGAAGATTGTTAGCAGTGTTACCTATAATCACGTTATTACCTGCGTTACCTGTTCCATTGATCGCGGCGATACCATTCAGTTTCAGATTTTCGACATTGGTTGGTAAGGTACGAGTGATTAATGTTGGCAGGGTGTCGGTAATGGTGACTTCGCCAATGCTGTTATCAGGATCGAGGGCGGCATTAACGGGATTAGAAAGTGTGATAAAGAACGCTTCGTCTTCTTCGTTGAGGTTGTCGTTAAGGATAGGAATACTAACGGTTGCAGTGGTACTATTGGGCGCAATGGTTAAGGTTCCTGTTTGACTGGTGTAGTCGCTGTTGGCAGGGGTGTGACCCCACGTTGATGAAAAGAATAAAAAGTGATAAAATAAAATAAAATAAAAAGTGATAAAGAGGAAAATTTTATGACAGCAAGACTAATTAATATAGAAGGTTCAAAAATAAAAATAGAACTAACATTAGAA
>JANNLO010000296.1:0-7234 GCA_031396835.1 Snowella sp. SOY_38_metabat_116 | reverse complement strand
TTTCAGGTATTGCAAAGCGATAGATTCATGAGAATCATTCTCATAATGAGAATTGCTGTTGAAGAAAACCCTCTCTTTTTAGCTTGTCCACAATCTGATAAAATGTTCATAGTAGTCGGTAGAGTCATTTTTAGGAAATCTTTAATCATGGAAAGCGTTGCCTACATTCTCGTGTTGACCATGGCCTTGGCCGTTCTCTTCTTCGCGATCGCCTTTCGGGAACCACCCCGTATCGAAAAATAATCAATACTTAATTCTTTGAATTTCAAAAAACTTTATTATATTTTCAAGAGCCGTCTAAATTTTAGTTGCTTTACCCTAAGTTGAGCTAAGATGATCAAGATGGCTCTATTTTTGCTTTCTAAAAAATTAAAAAAATAACTTTTTAACATTCTTTGCTGAATGGACTTTGATTATGCAATGTCCCTATTGTCAACATCATAATAGCCGTGTTTTAGAATCCCGATCTAGTGAAGGTGGTCAAAGTATCCGTCGTCGTCGAGAATGCTTGGAATGTAAACATCGCTTTACTACCTATGAACGCGTTGAATTTGTTCCCATAACCGTTATTAAAGCGGATGGCAAAAAAGAATCCTTTGATCCCTCAAAACTACTACGGGGTATGGTCAGAGCTTGTGAAAAAACGGGTCTTACCTATTCACGTCTAGAAAGAATTGTTGAAGACATTGAAGCTCAAATTCAGCAGCGCAATAATCGGGAAATTAGCAGTCAGGATATTGGTCAATTGGTGCTGAAATATTTACGAAAAGAAAATGAAGTTGCCTATATTCGCTTTGCTTCTGTTTATGGAAGATTTCAAGGTATTACAGAGTTTGTAGAAACTTTAAATCATTTAAAAATGGAATCACCAACTAATTGGAACAATGACCCCGAAGCATTCGTTAAAATAGAAGATTCAGTCTTAACCGTGTCTTCTTGAAATTTATGACGAATCGTAAACGTTTTGTGATTGAAATGGGCATGGGAATTGATCAACATGGTCAAGATCCAACGGTGGCGGCGGCTAGGGCTGTTCGTAATGCGATCGCCAATAATGCGTTGCCAGGGGTTTGGGAAGTGGCAGGTTTGAGTCATCCTGATGAAATGATCGTGGAAGTGCAAGTGGCTGTCCCTTATTTTGAAGATGTGCGTGTTGATGATGTCTTAGCAGTCTTACCCTTTGGGCAAAAAACTTTAAAATTGGAATCGGGGGGAATGGTTGTACAGGGTAGAGCTATTCCTGAATTAAATGATAAAAATGATGAAATGTTAATTGCTGTGGCTGCTGTTACCGTTTATATTGAAATTGATTAATGGCGATCAATTGTAATTATATTTAATAGTAAAAACTAATCTGAATGTAACACAATGGATTTAATACTCTCCTGGTTTGAAGTCTCTTTTTTGGTTTTAAATTCCAGTTTTATCCGAATTATTTGGAATCTGTTTTTAGCTTATATTCCCTTATTTTTAAGTGTTTATTTATTCCGTTGGTCTAAGCGGCGATCGCCATTTTGGTGGCTTATTTTAGCGATATTTGTTGCTTTTTTGCCTAATGCGCCCTATATCCTAACCGATATTATTCATTATATAAAATTTATTCGACAGGGATTGTCAGACAGTATTATTATTTTTGCACTTACTCCTCAATATGTTTTATTTCTTCTTGCAGGTTTTGAAGCTTATGTTATGTCTTTATTAAACTTAGAGTTTTATCTAGAAAAAATAGGGCAAGAAAAATCTATTTTTGCTGTGCAAATCCTAATTCATTTTTTATCAGCGATCGGTATTTATTTAGGAAGATTTCTACGTTTTAATAGTTGGGATTTTGTTACTCAACCCGATGAACTAGCTCAAACTTTAGCTCAAGATCTTTCCCATAAACAACCCATCTTAGCAATTACTATCACCTTCATTATTTTAATAGTTCTTTATTGGATTACAAAACAAATTAATTTAGGTTTAGTCCTGCGATTTCAAGAATTACAAAAAACGTCTAAAAATTATTTTTAGTTAATAATTGAAAAACTTAAATTTAATATACATCAATTTTATTTATGAAGCTTACACAAAATCAAGAAATTACTTTTTTAGGATTAGGCGTTATGGGCGCACCGATGGCTGCAAATCTAGCCCGTAAAGGTTTTTCTGTAACTGCTTGGAACCGAAATCAAGATCGTTTTGGTATAAAATTAGCACAAGAAAATGGTGCAAAAATTGTTAATAATCTTTCTGAAGCAGTTGCAAAAGCCGACATTATTCTGACTTGTTTGAGCGATGTTCCTGATGTTAAAGAAGTTATTTTAGGAAATAATGGCATTATTAACTATACTAAATCGAATGCCTTAATTGTTGATTTTAGTACCATTGGTCGAGAAGCGGCCCAAGAAATTAGTCAAACTTTACAAGAAAATAACTTGCGTTTTTTAGATGCTCCTGTTTCGGGAGGAGATATTGGGGCAAACCAAGGCACTTTAACGATTATGGTTGGTGGCTCAGAGTCGGATTTTCAGGAAATTAAGCCTTATTTAGAGGCAATCGGGAAAAAAATTTATCACTGTGGCCCTGTGGGCAGTGGTCAAGCTGTTAAACTTTGTAATCAAGTGTTAGCAGCATTACACATGGTTGGATTGTGTGAAGCGATCGCCTTAGCCGAAGAGCAAGGAATTGATCCAAATTTAATGATTGAAGTTTGTTCTACGGGAGCGGCGGGGTCTTGGGCATTGGCAAATTTAGGGCCAAAGATTGTTGCTAATGATCTCAATCCTGGTTTTATGATTAAACATATTTTAAAAGATTTGCGTTTAGTCCAAGAAACGTTTAAAAACTCGGCTAAATCCTTGGCTGGAGTACAATTGGCCGATCGCCTTTTTAAAATTGTTCAAGATTTAGACAACGGAAAAGGAGCAGAACAAGGAACCCAGGCAATGATTCGTGCCTATCAAGAAAAAGAATAAATATTAAGAGTCGTTACAGTTAATCTGAACTTGCTTGCAAATAGCCCCAAAACATCCGCTATGATAACAAAGGTATTTGAGCAAATTATTCATTAAATTAGTAATTTGTAAAATAATATTTTTGAGTAAATTTTTTATTATTATATTCTCAACTTTTTTAAATTCAAAGGATATAAAAATGGGTTTAAAAATCATCGAAAGCTATGACTCTAGTTTCACACTTTCCCTAGAAACCAAAGAGATTTTATTTAAATTATTAACAAATGAAATATTTATCAAACAATTAAATCAGCAAGTTGATTGTGCAAAACTGGAATTTACAGAACTAATTTTTCAACCCGTTCCCTATAGTAGCGAAACACCTAAAGGAATGCCCAAGGAATTTGAAGCTTATTATCAATCGAGTGAGCATCTTATTATTAATGTTCCTCCTAATTTTATGTTTCAAGCAAAAATTTTTAAACCTAGTCGTCTTTGTGGAATTTATAGAAAAATAGTTTAGTAAATAATCACTATTGGCAAACATTAAAAAATCAAAAATTAATTTTTAAAAATATGACAATACAAACTGAGATTCCTGTCCTAAAAAGTTTAGAATTTTCACCTTATTTAGATGAACAAGGGATTATTGCCCAGAGTTTACAAGGAAAAATAGGTGTTTATGCAATTTTTGATCAAGCTAAAAACTTACAATTTGTTGGTTATTCACGAGATATTTATTTAAGTTTAAAACAACATCTAGTTCGTCAAACTTATAAATGCTATTGGCTAAAACTGCAAACTATTGATCGTCCCAGTCGGACTATTTTGGAAGCAACAAAACAACAATGGATCGCAGAAAATGGCTCTATTCCTGAGGGAAATCATGCTCAAGAAGATCTCTGGACTCAACCGATTGATGCTAAGTTAACAATGACCGATGAAGATAAAATTAGTTATGAAAATAATGATGGATTGGGACAAACTAAATTACTTAAATTGATCGCCAGAAATGTAGAAACACAAATTCTAGAAACCTTAAGCAATCGCGGTGTAAAAATGGAGATTCGCTTTAATCCTAAACTGAAAGAACAAGGATTATTAGACTTAAAATAAATGCGTCAATCTTGGCAAGAAATTCTAGCAGTTGCTCAACGAATTTTAATTGAATTAATTAGAAGAAAGCGTAGTTTAATCTTTTGGATTATTTTTCCAATCTCGGTTTTATTATTAAATGGTTTTATTTTTGCTGATCGCTCTGGATTAGCGATTTCAGAAGCAATGGAATATGCGGCTCCATCGAGTTTAGTCGGTGCAGCTTTATTTTTTAGTTGCTTGGGTGGAAGTGTGGCAACGGTGGTTTCAGAGCGGGAACAACATACACTCAAACGTTTATTTATTTCGCCTTTGCGAGGGACTTCTTACTTTTTAGGAATTTTTCTTGCTCATGCGGTAATCGGCATTGGTCAAAGTTTAATTGTTTACGCGATCGCGACTTTTTTTGGAGCCAACTTTCAGGGTTCGATTCTGTTAGGAATAGTCATCATTTTATTGAGTATTATTTCTTATGTTGGGGTGGGTTTTCTCTTCGGAACTCAGTTAGCTCGTCGTACGGAAGATGTCAATGCTTTAGTTGCCACTTTTGGGGTTCCTTTATTAATTTTAGGAGGTGCTTTTTTTCCTGTTTCTATATTTCCGAAAACGCTCCTCGCGATCGCGCAATATAATCCGATTTATCACATGAATCAAGCTTTGACAGGCGTTTGGGCGGAAGGAGATAATATTGCAGAATTAGGATCACATTTTCGATTTTTAATAATTTTTGCATTATTGATGATACTAATTAGTTGGTTTTCCTATCAACAAATGTTAAACAAAGAACGTCGTTTATAATTTATGTTAAAAATTAAAAATTTAAGCAAATCCTACGGCGATCGCCAAATTTTAAATAACCTAAATTTAACTATCAATAAAGGTGAAGTTTATGGATTATTAGGGCCAAACGGAGCAGGAAAAACAACGGTTATTAATCTAATTTGTAATTTGCTAAAACCTGATTTTGGAACTATAGAAGTTAATCAAAAACCGCTTTCTTCAAAGACAAAGTCCTGGTTAGGTGTTGCTCCTCAAGAAAATTTATTATATCGAACTTTAACTTGTCAGGAAAACTTAGATTTTTATGGGAAAATTTATGGATTGAAAACCTCAGAACGCAAAAAAAGAATTGAATTATGTTTACAAGCTGTTAATTTATTAGATCGTGCGAAAAGTCCTGTGGAAACCCTCAGTGGAGGAATGCAACGTCGTTTAAATATTGCAGTTGCCATCATTCATCAACCTAAGTTATTAATTTTAGATGAACCAACAACGGGATTAGATATCGAAGCAAGATATACTATTTGGCAATTAATCCAGAATTTACAACAACAAGGAATAACGATTTTATTAACAACTCATTTATTAGATGAAGCTCAACGGCTCTGTCAAAAAATTGGTATTTTAAAAAGTGGTAAATTGTTAGCTGAAGGAAGTTTAAATGAGTTAAAAAAACTAATTTCTGCCAAAGAAATTTTAACAATAAAAACACCTGAAGAAAATCGGATATTAGAACGATCTAAAAATCTCGGTTTGATTCATCGTTATTATGGCGGTGATTTATGTTTTTGGTTACCTAAACCATTAGAATTAAGAGAAGTTTTAGATCTTTTTGAGGGAATAGTTATTGATTCTATCGCAAAACAATCCGTACAATTAGAACATATTTATTTAGAAGTTAATCAAGAAAAATTGCATGACTAAAGTTTTGGAATGAATCGTGATCATCCAGAAAGATTTTAAGATTTTTAAAAGTTGCTCGAAACTTAGAGAATATATTTTAAAGAACTAACGACAGCGAGCATTGCCAACCCTGAATTAATCAGATAAAAAACACCGACAATCTTCGTTTCTTCCCAACCACTTAATTCTAAATGATGATGAATAGGAGCCATTTTTAATAGGCGTTTTCCCTTACCATCTGGGCCTTTAGTTGCTTTGTAATAACTCACTTGGGCAATCACTGATAAAGATTCAATCAGAAAAATGCCGCTTAATAACAATAAACCCCAGAGATTTCCACTTAATAAACCTACGGCTGCTAAGGCTCCACCTAGAGGTAATGATCCCGTATCACCCATAAAAACTTTGGCAGGATTGCGATTATGAAGAACAAAACCTAAACAGCCGCCACTTAAACAGGCACAAAAAATTGATAATTCGGGTGAGTTGGGAGCCGCGATCGCACCTAATCCTAAAAAAGCTAAAGCAGCAGTTCCAGCCGCCAAGCCATCAACTCCATCGGTGAGATTAGTGGCATTACTTTCTGCGACCAGTGTAAATCCCGCTAAGATCCAGAAAAAAATACCTAATGGCCAAACAAAACCAGGTAATTGGAGATTAGTAATGCTTGCTGGTTGGGTTAAAAACATCCAAAGACAAAACGCGATCGCCACCGCAACTTGCAGAATTAATTTTTGGCGAGGAGTCAGACCCTTGTTGGTTTGTTGTTGGAGAATTTGCCAATCATCTATCCAACCAATCGCAAAATAAGCCAAGGTAACCAGAGAAACTGCCACAACATTGATATTAAACTGTGACCAGATGATAGCCAGAATAGTTGAAATAGGGATGAAAAAAATCCCACCCATCGTCGGTGTTCCCGCTTTTTTGAGATGGGATTGGGGGCCGTCTTCTTGGATTATTTGTCCTGCTTTAAGTCTGCGTAATATCGGCACAACCCCATAACCGATCCCACCAGTGATAGTCGCCGCAACCGCCAGCCGATGGGCTCGCCGTGCTCGGTGACGAGGGCGGACTTGCGCACCAGCCGCGGCTGACCCTGGACGACGTAGGGACCGTCGGGCTGCACGGTGATGCGCGGGGCGTCGTCGCTCACGGCGCGATTCTAGCGTGGTTTGGGCGGGGGTGTGAAGTGGGTGTGGGTCAACGCCAGGGCGAACGCATTTCTAACCAGCCGCTGGCTTGGCGAGTGTGCCGGGCTGCCGCGAAGAGTGAGGCAGTGCACCGTCGGAATGCCCCGGTCTTGTGCGAGCGCTACAATCGCGATCGATGCCAGCATCCGCCCCCATCCCCGCCACCCACTTCGCCGACCGCCTGGCCGTGCTCCTCGTACGGAACCGGCTCTCCAACCTGCCGCGATGCCGATCGCATCAAAATTGTCGCCGGTGTCCATGCCGCCAATCAGATTTTCGACAATCTGAATTCCATTCTCGTTAAAGACCAGGATGCCAATCCGGCGA
>JANNLO010000285.1:0-22123 GCA_031396835.1 Snowella sp. SOY_38_metabat_116 | reverse complement strand
CCGTTTCATAACACTTGGCATCATCGAGAAGATTAATCAGGTTTATTTCCAGCATTCAGCGTGAGAGAGAAGAATTTATGAGTATTTATCCTACCAGTCTTTTACTTCCGTTTTTACCTCCCCGAAACACCTATTGAGCCTTTTGCTTAACTTATGACTAATGGGTTAAAAACAAGACTCAGCCCTTTATAATTGTCAAAAGCAAATCAGAATTTTAAAAAATAGAACAATTATGCCTTTTTCAGAAGCAGATTTAGGCCATTTAATCTGTCAACGCCTCGGTGGGTGAAGCATTATGTCATTAGTCAACGATTCTTTGAATATTCCGCCCTTTCTCAAGTCTGGCGACCTCGTGACACCCATTTCAACCAGTGGCGCACTCAGAGAATTGGACGCATTTGAAAAAGGAATTGCAGTTTGGCGATCGCGTGGATATAAAGTTGAATTAGGAGCCAATTGGGATAAAAAAGCAGGTTATTTAGCAGGAAACGATGAACAACGCCGTTATGCTCTCCTAGAAGCCTGGAAAAATCCTGATTGTAAAGCAATTCTTTGCACCAGAGGAGGATATGGCAGCGCGAGATTATTAGAAAATTGGCGATGGCCGACAGAAATAACTCCAAAATGGTTGATCGGTTTTTCGGATATTACAGGACTACTTTGGAGTTTGGCAAAAATAGGAATTATGGGTATTCACGGCCCCGTTTTGACAACTTTGGCAGATGAACCAGATTGGTCACAACAAAGACTTTTTGATATTTTAGAAGGTCGATCCCTCAAACCATTATTAGGTAAAAGTTGGGGCGGTGGAACGGTGCAGGGAAAATTATTGCCCGCTAATTTAACTGTTGCGACTCATTTACTCGGAACTCCTTTACAACCTGATTTCACAGGAACCATTTTAGCCCTAGAAGATGTTACAGAAGCTCCCTATCGCATTGATCGAATGTTGACCCATTGGCGTTTATGCGGCGTTTTTGAACAAATTAAAGGAATTGCTTTGGGTCGTTTTAGTCGATGTCATGCCCCAGTTGGTATCTCCAGTTGGACTGTTGAAGAAGTTCTCCGCGATCGCCTTGGAGATTTGGGTTTGCCAATTGTTGCGGATTTGCCCTTTGGTCATGATGGAATCAATGCGTCTTTACCCGTAGGCAGTTTGGCTGAATTAAATGCAGATCAAGGATATTTAACGTTAAACCTTCCCAGCAATATTGCAAGCACTTGAAAACTTCTCAAACAAAAGCCACTCAGTACTGTTAAATTGTTAACTAGATTGTTAACTTTTAAGAGAAAAAACAGTGTTATTGACTTTTAGTGTTTCACTTTTGGGCTAGGTTTGCTACAATTACTTTCGGTCACTAAGCCTTTATAGAGAACGTCTTTGACTCAAGTTGTAAATATCCCTACCCTTGATACCTTATCCCAGGAACTCGCTGCCATTCAGCAAACTGGATCTAAACGAATTGCCTTACTTGGCTCTCGTCATGTTCCCATAACCCATCAACAACTAATTGAAATGATGAGTTATGCCCTAGTTTTAGGTGGAAATCGTCTGATGACATCTGGTTCAGCCGGTACTAATTCTGCGGCCATTAAAGGAGCAATGCGAGCCGATCCTAATTTGTTGACGGTTATCTTACCCCAAAGTTTAGAACGTCAACCGAGAGAGTCCCAGGAACAACTCCAACAAGTCATACATTTGGTAGAAAATCCTGAAAATGACAGTCTTTCGTTAGGAGAAGCCAGCACGTTGTGTAATCGGGAAATTATTTCTCGTTGCCAACAGTTAATTTGTTTTGCTTTTCATGAAAGCGATACGCTCCTCCAAACCTGTCAAGAAGCAGAAGATCAGCGCAAGTTGGTGACACTGTTTTATTTTGACTAATTTGTTGATTACTGCCCAGAAAAATCGGCAAAATTGGTATTTTCTATCTTTTTGTTAATCTTCAAATCCATTTCTCCGAGAGATTTCTGCCTAAAAAAATATCCAAAATTTTTGTGGTTCAGAAATTTTACAGGTTAATTGACAAAAGATAGACAAAATAATCCTTTTTTTCTGAATCTCTGCTTAGAAGCTGATAGGTTTGGTAATCCAATGAAATCTCGTTCGTCTCCCTTCGATTGGCTAGAGAACCATTGGGCAACTCCTGCTTATGGTGGTTGGCTCTTAGCTGCTCTTTCCCTGTGCTTTTTTGGGGCCGCAACTAACACAATGGCAGGTTGGCTTTATGTTCTGAGTGGATTAATTTTTGCACTTTTGGTCATAGCTGCTGTTATTCCTGGGCGATCGCTGCGTCAAATAAAATTAGAGCGTTTACCGATCGTGCCAGTTAGTGCAGGAGATGACCTGACCTTAATTTTACAGATAAAAAATCAGAGTAAAACCCCTAAAATTCTCTTGCAATTCTGGGATATTTTGCCTGATTCCCTCGGTAAAACCCAAGGAACGGCGATCGAGATTATTTCTGCTGAAGGTCAATATGATTGGGCTTATTATTTACCAACTCAACGACGAGGCATTTATCGCTGGCAAACAGTTCAATTACGCACGGGCGCGCCTTTAGGTTTATTTTGGTGTCGTCGGCAAAAAACTGTTCCTGCCAAAGCGATTGTTTATCCCCAGGTTTTGCCACTTTTGCAATGTCCTTTGGTGGACACAATTGGTCAAGAAGAAAGCCCAAAACTTCAAAGCGATCGCCGTTATTTAGCCGCAACAGAAGGGATTACCAAAACTCTGCGACCTTACCGTTATGGGGATTCGATTCGCTTAATTCATTGGCGAAGCAGTGCGCGTTTTGATGAATTTAAGGTGCGGGAATTAGAAGTCGTCACGGGAGGGCAAGAGGTGATAATTTGTCTAGACAGTGGCGCGATTTGGGATTCAGAAATTTTTGAACAAGCTGTGATTGCAACTGCTTCTCTTTATTTTTATGCGTTACGTTGTCAGCTAAATGTCAAACTTTGGACAGCTAAAAATGGTATTGTTCAAGGAACACGAACAGTTTTAGAAACTTTAGCGGCGGTTGAAAATGATGAAGCGATCGCTCAGGAATTGCCGAGTAAATCCTCTTTAATTTGGCTCACTCAAAATGAAAAAAGTTTAGGAAATTTACCATTCCATAGTCGTTGGCTTTATTTTTCAAGCGATGAAAACTTCCAACTAAAAACTTCAACGACAGGCTTAGTAATTGCTCAAAATCAGTCTCTTGAAAAACAATTACAACGGCATTTAAGGTAAGAGAAAAACAATTTTAAAATGCTTCTATATTCAGTTATCAACTATTATTATTAAATGACAATTATTGCCTTAACTTCTACCCATTTAGAAACCCTAGATCTTTTTCTTGTCACTAACTTAGTCGAACAATGGTTAAGCGAAAATGCGATCGCAAATCAAGAACAAACCATTCAATTTAAAATCGATTTTCCCCGTGAACAAAGTGACCCCCGTGAATTATCAGAAATTCCAGAAGTGCGTTTATGGTTTGTCCGTTTAGATGCCGTTTATCCTTGGTTTCCCTTTTTATTAGATTGGAAAGCGGGAGAATTTGCTCGTTATTGTGCCATGTTAGTTCCCCATCAATTTCATCGTTCTGAAGGCATTCAATACAATCCTGAAGCTCTCGAAATTTTTATGATGCGCAAAATTTTTACTCTTGCCGATTGGTTAAAAACTCAAGAAATACCAGCTAATTTTCGGTTGAAATCAATGGCTCAATTATTAGGTTATGAACTCGAAGATTCTTTTTTAGAAATGATTTAATTTTGCGATTTTTCGGCGATCCATTCTAATAAAATAGCGTTCACTAATTCGGGTGCTTCATCCTGGGGACAATGACCCACGCCTTCTAAGGGAATAAATTTTTCTACGGCTTCAAATTTTGCTAACTCCCTTCCTAGCGCGATCGCTTCCCAAGGATCGGCCGTTCCCCAGAGTAAAATTGTCGGACAAGTCAAAAGAGGTAATAAATCTTCGGGTAAAGGCCCTTGGGAATAGGCAGTAAAAGCGAGGAAAACCTTAGCTGCATTGGGATCTTGGGCAGGTTTCATCAAAATCTCGACTAATTCATCGGTTACGGCTTCTGGATCAGCATAGGCTTGCAGCAAAACTCTACGCACCGTTTTTGGATTGGCAATTTGTTTAAAAAAGAATTTTCCAATACTCGGATTATTTAATATTTTTTGTAAGAAAGAAGCTCCTATCTGGCGATAAAATGGCAGATTTATGCGTTTTCGGTCATGAAGCAAGCGCAACGAACAATTTAAAGCCGCAATCCCCAATACCCATTCTGGAAAATCAACGGCTGTTTGCATGACCACGACACAACCAATGGAATTTCCTACCAAAAAAGCGGGGCTTTGAACCACTTCTCGACAAAAATCGGCGACTAATTGAGCCCAGGTTTCAAAAGTATAATCAATTTCTTGTTGCGGAGTCGGTTTAGCAGATGCTCCAAAGCCAATTAAATCGATCGCGTAACAACGACAAGATTCACCCAAAATAGGGATGTTTTTGCGCCAATGCCCCAAAGAAGCACCAAAACCATGCACTAAAACAACCGCAGGCCCATTTTCGCCTGATTTTTGATAGTTAATTGAAAAACCGTGCCAAGTCCAAATTTGAGTCGGTTTTAAAAGAGCAGACGGCAACAAAGTCATGATTTTTTAAGAAAAAGTGCTTACCATAATGTTCCCATATTTCGGATTTCTTCACGACGACGGGCAGCTTCTTCTTGGGTGCGTTGCGGTAAGGGCGGCGGTGGTGGAACGGGCAATGAAGACTGATGGGAACTTGTCCACTCAACTTTATTGAAGGCTTTTTGCATAATTCCTGCGGCATTTTCCCAGGTGATTTCTTGATTGGGATAATCTAAAAGATTTCGCTCTTTAAGCAATTTTTGCAAATCATCCAACATTTTTTTGGATAAATCGTACTGTATTTCCAATTCAGAGGCAATTGGGGTAGAAACACGCAAGGGATCTCTCTCTATTGCCGCGATCGCCCGACGAACAGCCGAAACAATTTGTTCTTTATATTTTCTGCGAGCGATTTGAGTTTGTTGAGATTGACCATTCTGACTAGAAGCATAGAGGGCGGGCAGACGATTGAGTGCATAGGTCGCCACTTCAACCTGATTAAGATATCCTGCTAAATTTTTGGGATAATGTTTTAATTGTCGGTCTATTTCTTCATAAACTAGATTTTCCATAACGTTTTTATGGAATTTGGCTTGTTGTGATGCTTTTTGTGTGGTTAACATTTTCCCCGTGCTTTTTTTGATAGTTTAAAAATGTCAAGTAACTCCAACCTGACTCAAATTCAAGATAAATTTACCTTAACGGTATAAACATAAACAGAAAATACTGAGAATAATTGTGAGAAATTTATAGATTAAAACAAACACTAAGTTCAAACGTTTTTGTCTGATAAAGCTATTTGAATCTCCCATTTGCCATCACAGTTATTTTTTATAATATAACAAGTTTGACATCAATGATAGATTATTTTCAGACAAATTGCTTTTTTTAGATTACTCAGAGTCAGTTCTAAATAATCCCTTTAATGAACTTGGTCAAATAATTCGCGATCGCCGATTTCTTTAAACTCTTTATTGCCAAAAATTGCCTCAAAATGTCTGTAAAATTTAAACTCTAAATAATTATAAAAAGGATCTTCTAGAAAAAAAGTTTGATGTTCGGTTAATTCATCCACAAAACGCTGTTTAGGAGATAAATAAAAAGAAATATTTTGTTGCTCAATTCTTTTAATTAAGTTTTTCCAATCGGCTTCAACTAAAAAAATTAAGCCAAAATGACGGGGATAAATTCCTTGTTGAGGAGTTAAGATTTCATCACTTATATGGGCGACAACTTGATGACCATAAAAATCGAGAATCAGTGCTTTTTTAGTTTCCCTACCCAATTTACATCCTAATTTGTGACAGTAAAATACTTTGGCTGAGTCAATATTAGTAATGGGAATGGCTAGATGAAAAATAGTATTATTCATAATTTTAATTAACAAAAATAAATCAGTAAAATTTAATCTTAATTATTCATGAACTTTCCCATCAGGCATGGTTGCTCCTCGAAAATTAACGCCAGTCATATTAGCACTCATTAAATCAGCACGGCTCAAATTAGCATTCGTGAAATTTGCCCCCATTAAAGTTGCTCTGGCTAAAAAAGCTTCAATCAATTCTGCGTCACCGAAGTTGCTACCAGATAAATTTGCACGACTCAAATCGGCATGATTCATTCGTGTAAAACTTAAATTGGCTTGACTTAAATTTGCTAAATTCAAACAAACATGGGTCATAATTGCGCCCTGACAATTTACTCCCATCATTTCTGCTTGAGGACATTGCGCTCTGACCAGATTGGCATTTTTTAAATTTGCACCAACTAAGCGCGCTCCCGATAAATTGGCATCGGTTAATAAGGCTCCTTGAAGATTGGCATTGGTTAAATCGGCTTTACGAAGATCTGCATCTCGCAAATTGGATTCTTTCAAATTAGCCCCACTTAAATTGGCGCGACTTAGATCCACTCCTTTCATATTTGCTCCTTGAAGATCGGCACGGCCAAAGTCAGCAGCTTGTAAATTAGTATAATAACTTTTTTTCTCTTGCCGCATATTTGCTCCTCTCAGACAAGCTCCTGTTAAGGTTGCACCACTCAAATCGGCTCCTCTTAGATCTGCTCCAATAAGATTGGCATCTAACAACATGGCAAGAGTAATATCACTATCTTTTAAAATTGCTCCTTGCAACAACGCACCATGTAAATTAGCACTGCGTAAATCGGCACCACTCAGATCTGCTTGATTTAAACTAGCACCGCTCAAGTTGGCTCCGACTAAATTTGCTTGGCTTAAGTTAGCTCTATTCAAATAAGCAAAGAGTAAATTGGAACCATGAAGATCGGCTTCTGTCAACACAATCCCGATTAGATCTGCCCCAGAAAGGTCAATGCCTGCTAGTTTTAAACCAATAAAAAGTTTTTCTCCTGAACTATAACGCTGAATTAATTCATTTCTATTCATAATTTTTTGCTGAAAGATTAAAGAATTGGTTTGAGTGCTTGAATGATGGTTCCAGCAGTTTGCAAATAAGCATCAGCTTCAGAAAATGTTTGAGCTTGTTTGTGGAGTTTGGCTTCAATTTCGGCTAGGGTTTTTCCTGTTAAAATAACCTGTTGTATTAAATCATCTAGACTATATCCTCTGAGCATTGTCCAATCGCTTCCTTGTTTGTCCCAGCTATGGAACAGGACTGAAAATAAGAGAATTTTGGTGCGGAGAGGATTGGTGTATTGCATAATCTCCAAACGCAACTCAAAAAGATTATAGCTTTTGGGAACTGCGGGAAGAGAATTTGCGAGTTGACCTGATGGTTTAAGAGCCGTTTCAATAGATTCAGCATTAATGTCAATAATAGAAGTTTGAATATCTTGTCGATGGTTTGCTCTAGCCAGAGAAAATTTCGTGGGATTCTGCAAAATTTGAGTTTTTAAGGTTTGGTTAGCTGGATTATCATCCTCAACCGATTCGTCAAAGTTTTCATATAAACAATCCATTTGACTCAAAATTAAATTCGCGATCGCCAGATACAGAGTTTGTTTATTAATATTGGCAACTAATTGATTAAAAACAAATTGAACTTCACTTTTTGTTGGATAAGCATTACGAAGTTCTGTGATCAAATTTTTCACACCATAACGATTAATTACCTCTGCATCATTTTCCCAAGAATCTTTACAAGCTGCATAAATTAATTTCACCATGCGAGAAGATTCTGGATGTTGGGCAAGTTTATTGGCAATTTGTTCTGCTAAAAAATTTTGATCTACTGCTTGCGCTTCTTTTTTTTCAGGTACTTTACTTAAATTTGTTTGATTATTTTGATCATTTTCATGCCGATAAATCGGGGCAAGTTGGTCAAGAATAACCTTTGCAACCGCCGCATAAATCTTAGGACGATTCAAAGTTTTGACCAGTTTATACATTGAAAAGGTTAATTGCTCAATGCTTGGTTTGACTTGAATTAATTCTGGTAACAATTGATCAAGAGAAAAATTTTGCAGAACAGTCGGATCATTTTCCCAATACTTTTTGCAGAGGCAGAAAATCAACTTCTGAATTCTCTGTGTATCTTCATGGGTTTCTAGATAGCAGACTACGGGCGGTAATAATTCAGAGGATAAGGACATGATTCTTGTTGATGACTCCCAAGTGATTGAAGTCGTCATCGGTATTTGGGTGTGACCGCTCTGCAAAAAAAAGAGAAAGACTTCTATATTTAATGATACCCAAATGAGAGGATTCATTAACGCATCAACTAAAATTCGGGCTACTAATCACATAAAACGGCATTTGTTCGGAATTCCTCCCTATCTTTTTTAAGCAATTGCTATAAGCTTCTTAAACTCCGAATAATTTACATCTTATTAAACAATCTTTGATATAGGTTCATCTATTAAATAAAATATTTTTATAATTCAAGGTTTGACAAGATGTAAAATACCAAACAATCAATATATTGACTAGAAAACAAATAGAAAATATTAATATTATTTTGAATAAGTGATCTAAATCACAGCAAAAAAGCATCTAAATCACAACTTTTATTTTATTTATGGTTTAGTATATTTGGTATAAAAGAATTCCTCTTAAAACCATGTATTAAATGTACCTTAATGTTTGATTAATAGCTTTTATATAAGACTTATAGCTTGTTAATTCTATTTTAATGATCATCTTTTAATTGTCATTATCGATACCAGTAAATTTACTAAAAATATGGGATGTAAAATTTTTATTGCTGCTCTTTAGCAAGTTTATTTATTATCTTTTGATATAGCAAATTATCTAATCAGCTATCAATTTTATTGTTCATTTCAATGTTCAGCAAAAATCAACTTTATCCTTTTGAATGTATTTATTTTGAAAGTTTATTCCATCCCAGTAAAGACCAATTATTATTAACAAATTCAAAAATCAAAATCAAGGATAACTATGATGAATCAACACAAAAAGCTAATTTTATTGCAAAATATCTTTAAAAAGAAGAAAAACAATTTATCAAACGGATTTACATTAGTTGAAGTTTTGGTTGTTTGTTCAATTATTGGAATTTTGTCTGCTTTAACAATGGCGGCCAAACCTTGGTATGAAAACCCTTTAGCCAATAGTCGCAATCAGATAGTAGGAATTTTTAAGACCGTACGTTTAAGAGCAATGTCCACTTCCTCAACCTACCGCATTCGCCCTGATCCAGCGAAGCCTACTCAAAAACTGAAAGTAGAGTTGACAAAAAGTGGAAGTTGCGATGCGATTACAACACTTAAAGAAGAAGCAATAGGAACAGATCAAAGCCTAAAGGTGAATAAAATCAACGGGTTTTCGATTGGTGACAAAATTCAGGTCGGTTCAGATTCTACAAACAATAACATTATTGCCGTTAATCCTGATGCTCCCTCTATTCAAATAGGAACCGATCTGGGTTCTACTCAATCGGTGAATGCTTCTGTAATCATGCTCAAAGATTGGATTAATGAGGCGATCTTTGTTGCAGATGATTTAACGCTAAATAATGATGTGAAGATGTCGGCAACACCTGGTTCCCAAACTGCGGCTTGGTGGAGTGCTTGTTTTAGTAGTCGAGGTTTTGTTACTTTTTTTAATGGTTCTACAAAAGTAAATTCAAATTTAGAGCTTACTTTAAGCCATAGTCGAAGGAATGAAACTAAAACGATTGTCGTCTATCAAGGAGGAGCTATTGATGCACCTTGACTTTAAAAAAATCATTCTACTTTGAGATTTACTAATGAAAAAACTAACGCTAAAAACAGTTCTTTTAATTTATCCCAAGCTCTATTCTAATGGCTTTACTTTAACCGAAAGTTTGGTCTCTATGATAATGTTGTCCATCACTTTGACCGTTATGCTTCCTGCTTTCATGAACTTAGGAATGGAAAATGCTGATAAACGAATCATGTCTAGTGCGATCGCCCTTTCTAATAATCTTTTAGATAATTTAAGGCGATCGCCTATTACCGCAGTCCCTTTAGGAAAAACTACTACTACCCAAGAATACCCAGCCAGTTCAGGCTATTACTACAGAGTCAATCGATATATTTGTTTAGATTTAACTATATATCAAGGTAATCCCATCTGTGGAACCGCCAACAATAATAATAACAACCCTTCTCCCTCTCGTGATATTCTTATCCGCATCGAAAAAGGAAGTTCCCCTTATGAAGAAGTTTACTCTATTCAAACAGTATTTTCCAGCCTTCGGTAATTTTCATACTTTTTTACAATTATTTAATAAATCTAGACTAAATCACTATTCTTCTAAAGGAATCACCCTAACAGAACTCCTAGTAGCGATGATTATTGTTGGAATAATTTTAGAATTGGCTTATTTAGGATTTTCTTGGAATCGACAGCTTTATCTGAATGATGCCGCTAGAAACGATGCTAGTCAGACCTTTAGAACTGTCTTTGATATTGTTGGTGCTGATATCAAACAAACAGGAGCAGGACTTGATGCTACTTTTCCTGCAATTTTAATTAGTCCCTATCCTACTAATCCTGGTACTCCTAATCTCGTCTCACCCACTTTTCCCACTTTTAATTCAGAAATTACCCTACGTCGATTAATTTTAGGAACTCAACCCAGAGTTTGTAGAAATAATGCTACTACTCCACCACCAACTATTTCAGGATCGCCAACAGAAATTTTTGTACTGAACTCATTATCTACTAGTGGAGGTTGTGCTAATGATTCAACAGGTCTTGCTGATATCAACCTCTTAAAAAACTATCGTTTACAAAATGGTGGAACTGTTAGAATTTTCATTTATCCTAGTACGAATGGAAGCGGAGAATTTCTAAACTATAAAGGTGAAAATTTTTATAGTAATTCTACTTCTTTAATTGTTAATGGAACCCTAACAGGAACTTATAACGTTGATTCAGCAAAAGTAATGTTAATAGAAGAGCGAAAGTATCGCCTTGGATGTAGTGATAGTAGTATTGCAGATGCTTCTTGTCCTGCGGATAAATTACAAAATCTACAACTCATTGTTAATAACGAAACACCTGTTAACTTAGTCAATAAAATAGGCAATTTTGCAGTTACAGCGACTATTCAACAAGATCTCCAAGGCACTACCACTGCTCAATTTATGTGTTGGGAAATTACTTCAGTTACTCGTTGTAGTAATAATCCTCCTCCTACTTCTCCAACAACTGTTGCCTTAACAAATTCCTACGCCTGGTCTCAGATTTATTCTATTAATGTCACTCTCAAAGGACAAAGAATTCCTGGAGGCACTCCTGGTATTTCGATTGAAACCCAAAAAAAATTAAATAAACTCCAAGAAACTCAGAACTTTTTACCTCGTAATGTTTTAAATTACTAATCTTTCAACTTACCTCACATTAGGAACCAATCATGATTAATCACACTTCTAAAGCGAAAACTTTACAATTCTTTTATCGAAATCTAATTCACCTCTATCGAAAGCCTTCTACTACTCACAAAGGCTATGTTCTCTTTCTGGTAATTTCCCTATCAATTGCCCTATTTGGATTGTTAACGGCCTATGCTCTTTTATCTAAAGTTCATAGCATTACTGTTAAATCTTCTGCTAATAGTAATAGTGGTTTTTATGGTGCTGAAGGCGCACTAAATATAAGAGCAGAGCAATTACGGAGTATTTTTATTGATTATCGTAAACCAACTGGAACTTCACCAACATCATTATCGGCTTGCACAGATGCTAACAGCACTAATAAAGGTTCAGGAGATTTTATCTGTCAATCTCAAACTTTTGTCTCTGCTGATAGTTCTAGTGAAGCTTTAACTGCCTATAGCTATGTAGTTGATAATGGTAATGGACAGCCCACAATTGGAACTGTTCCACTTGGAGAAAACTTCCAAAATCTTAATATGCTCGAATACCGCTATTCTATTAATGCTGTTTCTCAAAAAGCTAATGGTTCAACAGGACAAGTGACAGCGATGACGGAAATGGCGATCAAATCTCGCTTGATCCCGATGTTTCAGTTTGCGGCTTTTTATCTTAATGATCTAGAAATTTTGCCAGGAGTCTTGATGAATCTCTCTGGCCCAATTCATACCAATGGTAATCTTTATTTAGGTTCTGATAGAAATAGTCCAAATGGTCTCAATATTAAGAGCCAAGTTACTCTGTCCAAAAAATTGTACAACTTCCGTAAAAATAACAACACTACTTATCCTGACGGCAGCGTAAGAATTATGAATACGGCGGGGACATTTTTAAACTTGTTATTTAATGGTACTGGTAGTACAAGTCCGACGATAGAACCAATGGATGTTAAAAAAGTTGCTACTGCTTGGGGCAGTCAGATTAAATTAGGAATTGATGCGCTGTCTATTCCCGATGCTGGAATCTTAGATCTTAATGGAGATTATTTTCAAAAAGCTGACCTCCGCATTAACTATACTCCTGCTACTAATGCGACAAATATTCCGTTTGAACTCACTGCAATTTCACGTAGTTCTACTGGAAGTATAAATTCTACAACAGTCTTAACAGAAGGAGAACGCCGCAGTTTACTTCAACCTGTTTTAGTTTCTCAACAGTTAGCTACTATTTCGGATACAAATTATAAACCTTGTACCCCACTAATAGTTACTTCCCCAGCCGATCTAACAACCGAAAACCAGAAAGCGGCTCTTGCTAACGCTGTTTATATTGCGATGATTTCTCAGCCAAATCCTGTTGCTTATAATGGAGGAAACCCTGGTAACACGACAATCGGTACTTCTCTGGATGCTGTGGTTAATAGTGATAGCAATTTTAGTAGTTTAACAAACACGCAGAAAAGCAGTCTTAAAACGAGTCTATCAACCTTAAATCGTGCACAGCTAGCTGGACTTAATAACCGTTGTTTCGTGAGCGCACCTATCCAAGATATTGGCCGAACGAATTACCCTGCCTTTCGTAATGACAGAGAAGGCCGAGATATGCGCCTATTACAAATCAATATTGAAAGCTTAACTATCTGGAATAAAGTCGGGCGTTATGTCAATTTTAATAATGGCTTAGTGATTGATAATAATGGAGGCTTAGGCTTTTCGGCTGATCAGCATATCTTTGCAACTGCAACTGCTAATAGTGGCGCACCTGTTGGTTCTTTTCAAAACTTAGATTTAGCTGGTTCTGATAGTACGGAAGGTGGATTTGTCTTTCATGCAACTATTAACAAAACTAACTATCCTTCTGCTAATGGTAATCAAAGTCCCTATGGTTTTGCCTTGGTTCAAGCTAAACAACTCCCTAGCTTGGCAAAAGTTGGTAATTCTGATCCCACAGGATTAACTTTTGTTAGCGATCAAGCCGTGTATATTCAAGGAGATTACAACACTCAGAATTGGCAACCCGCTAGTATTTTGGCTGATTCCCTTAATGTTTTGTCTAATAAGTGTCTTAATGCCGATATGGCTATCCACAAAGTTAGTGCGGCGAATTGTAACACAGGCAATGGTGCGGCCAAAATAGCTCCTACCCCAACAACGATTAACACAGCTTTTCTGTCAGGAACAGATATTACCACTTGTAATACAGGGACTAATTGCTACAACGGCGGTTTAGAAAATTATCCTCGCTTTTTAGAAGGTTGGGGAGGAGTGTTGCTAACTTATCGTGGGTCGTTTGTTAGCACGAGCAAACCTGTTCATGTGAGTGGTACTTGGTCAAGTCAGCTTTATGGTGCACCTGCTCGGAATTGGGATTATGATACTCGATTTAATTCCGCAGAAAATTTACCTCCTCTTGCTCCCCGTTTTGTTTATCTCAAACAAGAATCTTTTACTCGTAATTTTAATCAGTAAGACAATTTCTCTGTCAAAAAATAGGGTCTAACTTAGTTTTTACCAAACCTATAGACTTCTTTAGCGATAACACAAGCCTGCCCCAAAAACTCTTTAAAGATTGAGCATTCTGTCTAAGATTTCTTAGCTCGTTGCTGATGGGCTTTAGTTAATAAAGATTGAGCAAAGGTTAGAGCTTCTTCTGCTGAATGTCCGCCCGTTAATTGCGCTAATTCTTGTTGACGTTCTTGAGAAGAATTTAGGGAAACCACTCGCACCACTGTCCGAATTTCAGACACATTTTCCTCTGGTTTATTATCTACTAAATTAAGGGAAGATTCTTCAATAACGTTTTTATCAACCCGAAAATGAACATCTGCCATGGCAGCTACTAAAGGTTGGTGGGTGACACATAAAACCTGTTGTGCTTGACCTAATTGATAGAGTTTGTCGGCGATCGCCTGGGCAACTTTTCCAGAAACACCGATATCAATCTCATCAAAAATTAAGGTATGCTCGGAATTATCTGCGTGGGAAAAACAGGCTTTGAGAGCTAATAAAAATCGACTCATTTCTCCTCCTGATGCGGTTGTGGAAAGAGGTTGAATTTTTTCACCTAAATTAGGACTAAAGTAAAAAATAACTTGATCTGCTCCTGTTCCGTTGGGCGTAATCTGTGTAATTTGACAAACAAAAATAACTTTTTCCATTGCTAACGGTCGTAACTCTTTAACCAGTTGCTTTTCTAATTGATAAGCTGTTTTTTGGCGTAAGTGAGTCAATTTTTTACACTCTTCTTCTAGTTTATTTTTAGCTTGTTCATATTCTTGCTCTAAGATTTCAAG
The DNA here is from genome assembly GCA_031396835.1 of Snowella sp. SOY_38_metabat_116. GTDB lineage: Bacteria > Cyanobacteriota > Cyanobacteriia > Cyanobacteriales > Microcystaceae > Snowella. Next base: position 7,410 of record JANNLO010000285.1, on the reverse strand, counting down.
GGATTGTTCTTGATTACTTAATTGGGTTAATTCTTGAGCTAACTTTTCTTCATAGGCGATCGCTTCTGACAAAGTTGGGCCATATTTACGACAAAGACGTTTGAGTAAAATAATTCGTTCTTCTACTTCTACTAAACGTTGGGGATCAGGTTCTAGACCATCTCCATAAGTACTCAACTGTTGACTTGCTTCTACTACTTGGGTTAAAGCTCCCCGCACAATTTCTAAGATACTCGCGATCGCATCATCATATTGACTCATATCCGTGAGCAAACTTTCTGCTTCTCCTAATAAATCCGCAATAGCCGATTCACCCAGATCATTTTGATAGAGTAATTGATAAGTCTTATAGCTCAATTGTTGGAGTTCTAATACATGGGAAAGGCGATCTCGCTCTTGGTCAAGATTTTCTACTTCTTCAGAATTAGTTAACTGTGCTTCTTGAAATTCTTTGAGCTGATATTCCAACAAATCTAAACGTTGTAGATGATCTTTTTCTGATTGACGATGCCCTGCTAATAACTTTTTAACTATTTGATAAGAACTATATAATGATTCTACCACTTGACGTTGTACTAACACTTTTTTGCCGCCGTAGATGTCTAATAAGCTCCTTTGAACAGCCGAATCTGTTAACTGTGTTGTTTGACCTTGCGCCGTAATTTCGATTAATTGCTCTCGTAGTTGAGACAACAGTTGACGATTAATTAAAACTCCATTCACTCTAGAACGCGATCGCACCGTGCCAGCTTGTGATCGTGAAGATTCTCCTGTTAAAGTGAACTCTCTACTACAAACCAAAACATTATCTTCTAAAGGTTCTATTTCTTGAATTTGTAACCAGCTTTGAGTGACTGAATTGATCGTAAAAGTTGCTTCTATTGAGGCGAATTTACTGCCTTGACGAATCATTCGACCCTGAATTTTACCGCCTAAAACCAGATCGATCGCATCTAGAATAATCGACTTGCCCGCACCAGTTTCACCTGTTAAAACATTTAAACCTTGGCTAAAAGTTAATTCTAAGCGATCAATTAAGGCAAAATTTTGAATTCGCAAACAAGAAAGCATAAGACAAAGATCTCAATAAGTCCTTGCTAATCAGGATACCAAAACATTCCCTTAATCCCCTCTGGATCAAGCACGAAACCTAAGCGTCGATAAAAATCAACCACCTGAGGATCGGCAAAAAGGGTGATATTACTAATGTCTTCGTTGCGGAGTTTACGAATTAGATATTTTATTAAAGCTTTTCCGAAACCCTTTTTGTGAAATTTTGGATGAACTACCACGTCCCACACAGTCGCATTAAAGGCATGATCAGAAGTTGCGCGAGCAAATCCAATTAAATAACGTCGATTACCTTTAACTTCCCACATAGAGACGACTAAAAAGCTAAATTCTAAAGCTTTTTTCACTTTGCGAATGGGACGACGCGCCCAACCAACCGAATCACAGAGTTCTTCTAGTTCATAGAGATCAATTTCTCGATCTGTACTAAAGAAAAAACGAGATTGACTCGCACTTTCATCAATAAATTCCACAAAGTCCCCCTCAAATTGCGTTGGCAGAGGAGGTGTGGCGATATCGGGATTAAAAAAACGTTTCCAAAAAACCATGCCAGATGGGATTATAAATATCTATTTTTAGGGAGATTATTAACATTACAGACCCAAAAAGCTCTGGGACTTTAACGTTAAAAACTCAGTATAAGGTTAATATCGGCAGAACAAAAGATGGCATCTCCATATTTTTAAATTTTAAAGATCGCGATCGCCTTTAGAGGGCTTAGGAAGAGGTTTGGGAAGGGGAGAACCAGCTTTTTTTTCGCCTGAAGTATCAGCTTGACGAGGACGACGATCTCTATTTTGATTGCGTTTTCCTGTTCCACCTTTACGCGCAGCTTTCTCTTTGTCTGAACGTTTAATCGGCTTTTTAGTGGCGGCGAAACCCAAATCTTTTGATGATTGCAGAATTAAAGTATGGCCTACTAATTGAGCTTCTAAATCCCAAAAACGGCTAACGGGTTTTTCGGGTAACACGCCTTTAAGTTTAATTTTAAAAAATTTAGGTCGCTCATCAGCTGTTTTCGGTGCCTGGCGAATTTTCACAATAATAATTTCTGTTTCCTTGGAAGCAAAAGCCACTTCTCCCCGAATTGAAAAATAACCGTGGCCCTGTTCTTTCGGTTCTTCTTCTGGCGTTTGGGTTAAAATCTGATTTTGCTTTAAGGTTTCTGGTTCCCAAAGACCGACAATTTGTAAATGGAGATGATCTTCTTCTTGGCGAATGTGGGGATAAACGACCCAAAGATGAGATTGCGCCAAGTCCACATGATTTTTAATGAGACTAATCATGCGACCCAACAACACCGTGTCGATCTCTGTTCCTTCCTCCGTTTTTAAAATTCCTTGGGTAAGATTTTCTTCACTTTGTTGATACTGCCCATAAACTAAGCCAATTGCTCGATATTGTCGAGGATTATTGGGCGGCGGAATGGGTTGTTGTCTCGCGGGCAGTGGAATAGATTGTTCTGGAGATTTTGGGGATTCTGTAGATTCTGGAGATACAGTGGGTTGTTCTGAATGAGAATTATCAACCAGAATGAGAGATTCGATAGACTGATTAGCAGGGGAATTCATGTTCAACTTCTAGTGGCGAGACAAGACAAATGATGGCAGGCTAAAATGGCCTACAAGTACGAGTTATTTAATCATAAATTAAAAAAGATTAACCTTGCTTATCAGATTAATATTTATTAGATCAATACAGCATTTTGTACTTAAATCCCGTATGAGGTAAGAACATAATAGTGTTATTCTCCTACAAAAATTTGTCTGTGATAATAACGCAATTTGCTGTATTTTTCTAATATTAAAGTATAGTGACTAAAACCGTATTAATGACGAATTTATTTGAGATTTTGGTTAATTATCTATTATTTTTGAGATTATGAAAGCTTCTTCTGCTAAACGTAGTTCCTGGGTTTATCTTATCTTATTTTTGATGATCGGAGCTTTATTGCTCTTTATGATCGCGCCTTTAGTAACCAGTATTTTGCAACAATCTCGGACTCAAAACGCAGCGACTAAACCTGTGGATGTGAATGCTCGTCGCTTGGAAACAGAGGCTTTGGGATACCAATTGGTTTTGGAACGAGAACCTGATAATGTAAATGCGTTACAGGGATTATTAGAAAATCGACTCAGACAAGGTAATTTGAATGACGCGATCGCACCTTTGGAAAGATTAGCTCAATTGCAACCAGAACAAATTGAGTACACATTATTACTCGCCCAAACGAAACAGCAAATCAAAGATTATCAAGGCGCAAGTAATCTTTATCGTAATTTGTTAATAAGTAATCCCTTTGATGTTCGTATTTTAAAAGGGTTTTCTGATTTATCTATCACTCAAAATCGGGCCAGCGAAGCTATTCAAGTAGTACAAAATGCTATTACCCAAGCTATCAAAATTAACGGAACAGATCCCACTCCAGAAAATTTAGCCAAGGTTACCTCAGTTCAGTTGTTGTTAGGAGAAATTTATTTACAGCAAAAACGCTTTGATGATGCGATCGCCGTTTATAACAATACTAGTCAAATGAATCCTGATGATTTTCGTCCGATTTTGGCCAAAGCCGTTGTCTTAAATCAACAAGGACAAATTCAAGCAGCAGAACCCTTTTTTCAACAAGCTATAATCTTGGCACCAACTCAGTATAAAGACACTATTAAAAAAATGTCTGTTAATACAATTAAAACTGAAATACAGCCTCCTTTAAATTCAACTTTCAATGAAACAAAATCAAGTTTAATAGAACCTAAAAAGCCAAATTAAAATCTAATTGACTTCAGATTTATTTTCACTACCCAAAACCTCAATGTATTGATTTTCCATCAAAAAAATTCCCCTTTCAAAACGTACACCCCAATAACCGCCAGGACGACGATCCATCACAACGCCTTCTGTACCAATGTCTAAAAGATCAGATGGTCGTAACATGGGCATTGGTTCTGCTGTTTTTAAAAAAGGAGGATGACTGACTAAACGGACTTTACTCCCAACAGTAATTTCTTGATTATTCATGGTTTTTAAAATTAATGAAGTTAATAATTTACTTAATACTTATGTATGAGACTTGTAATAAGTTCCAACAGAAAAAATAGAAAACTAGACAAAATTTATGATTAATCGACTGCAACTAATTTTAGCAAATTTTGCTGATATTTTTGTTAAGAAAATAAACTAATAAACAGAGACAGTCATCCAAAGAATTAAGGGAAGAGTGAGCAGACTTGCTAGGGTTGTTGTCATAATCGTTCGCGCAACTTTGACTGTATCTCCACCAAATTCAGTTACTAAAACGATCGCATTAACAGCAACGGGCATCGCACTTTGTAGCACTAAGACCTGTAAATCTAAACCTGTTAGATGAAGCATTTTTCCCACACCATAGGCCACTAAAGGCGCGACTCCTAAACGCAAACATGAGGCAATTATTTCATATTTTCCTACTCCAAAATGGGTATTAATTAACTGAATTCCTAATAATAATAAAGCAATAGGAATAGCGGCTTTTCCTAATTGTTCAATTGCAGTATCAAGTTGAAAAGGCAATTTAAGATTAAAAAAACGTAGTCCTAAACCCGCTAACATTGCCCAAATTAAAGGAAGTTTTAAGGTGAATCTAAAGCCAGAAGCCAGACTATGACCTGCTAACAAAGCGGGAATTATTCCAAATAAAAGAATACTCGCTCCAATCATGTAGATAATAGCTCGCTCTAGTCCTTCTTCTCCTAAGATAAAGGCAATCAATGGTAGGCCCAAGTTACCCGTATTTGGCAATAAAGTTGTTGCTAATAAACTTTTACGGATTACAATAGGTAATTTTAAAATGTTAGCTAAAACTTCAATAAGTCCATACAAAATTAAAGAAATGATCGCAAAACCAAGAAGTATTCCAATAGCACTATTCAAGGAAACTTTCGTTTGATAAAGACCATCGGCAACAAGAGCAGGAGCCAAAATATAAACACTGAGTTGAGAAAGGGTTTTAGCTTCTAAAGATAATTTTCGTCCTGCGATCGCGCCCAAAAGAATAATAAAGCCAACAGAAATGATCGCAGAAAAAAGGGCTGTCATGAAAAGTTAGCTATAAAAGCCAAAATAATAGAAAATCCCCCAATTAAATTAAAGAGGGATTCAAAGCATTGGGCAAACTATTTTGAAGAATTTTGAGCAAATAAAACAAAATTATTTCTTTAAGTTTTCCGCACCAGAAATAACTTTTGCCGATTGAATTTTATCACCCTGCTTAATTTTATCGACAACACTCATGCCCTTAGTTACCTGACCAAAAACCGCATAATCCCCATCCAAAAAACCTAGATCGTCAGAAAGGGCGAAATAAAACTGTGATGAAGCAGAATCTGGCATTTGAGAACGAGCCATAGCTAAAGCTCCTCTTTTGTGGGGTAAAACAACCGAGGGATTGGGGATGCCTGATTGCTGTCCAAGTCCTTTGCCATAGACCAGTTCACCATCTTTTTTGGGGTCTTTATCCTTGATTTTGATTTCTAAGGGAAGATTACGAGTTTTCTTGGTTGCAGGATCAATAAATCCGCCCGTGCCATCACCTTTTGGATCGCCACCTTGAGCCACAAACGGTTGAGGATCTTTGACGACACGATGAAAAACAAGACCATCATAAACACCTCTTTCCACCAAATCTACAAAATTTCCAGCCGTAACAGGGGCATTTTCTCCATCAACTTCAATGGTAATGGGAGAACCACCGACAATCATTTCAACGGTAGCCTTGCCTTCTAATCGGGGTGTATAATTACTCATCGCTGAATTTTGTGCGGGTGCCGTTGTAGCAGAGGAAGAACTGGCCTTCGGAGGAACGGCTTCGGAATTAGAACAACTGGTTAATAGAATACTGGTCATTAAAAAGCTAGAAGCTAAGATTCGCCACCAATATTTAGTCATGTTCAGCATTTGAATGATTAATTATTATAGTTAAAATGAGTCAATTTTTGGATTATAGTCCCTCTAGAGGAACACCTAAAAAGCGAGCTAATTCCGCGCCTTCGTTTTCTAAGGTGGCAAGAGAAATGGGCTGACCGACACGGGTTAGAGGTATGTCACGCCGTTGTTTTGCCCGCAAGTATAAAGCTCGTTTGGGGCTGAGACCTTCTTTAATATCGGCTCGAATGGATTGCACATCGGCGATCGGGCAAATTAATTCGATAAGACGATTTTTTCCAGGAAAACCCCAGCGAAAAATCGTAATATTTCCTGTTTCTTGATTAAATTCGTTATAGCCGCCCCCGACATTCCAGAGCATTGTCAACCAGGTATAAGTTGCTAAGAACGAACCTGCGAAACCATAAAACGTTAGAGCGATGCCTTGGGGAACAAATTGCAGTTCGCTGGGATTGCTAACTAGGAGCAAGTTTACTTTCAGATAACTAGAAATTCCAGCCAGTAAAAAACCAATTCCCCCAATTGAAGAAATTGTTGCCCAAAAATAATTACTTAATCTACGCGCACCTACCACTTCTTGGCGGAGGATTTGGCTGGCTTTAGTCATCGTCTGTCCACTCATTTTGTCCTTATTAATACTCGCATTTCGCATTTTACCGTATTTTGGAGGTCGTAAGTTTAAGAGAATTGGACGGGGATGAAATTTAGGAAGACGATCACCTGTTGCGAATTAACAAAAATGCGATCGCCGTTTAATTTTAAGGATTAATTTTAAGAGAGATTAAGCTGTCGGCAACCATCCAAAAAGTTTAGCGGCTCCAGCAATTAGAGCAACGATTAATGCAACTAAAACTCCTCGATTCAGAAATTCTTGATTATCCAGGCGTTTATCAATGCCATTAATTTTTTCATCTAAAGTTTTAATTTCTCCCGAAAGTTCTACCTGACCAATTTCCAGTTTATTGAGCTTCTGGTTAACTTCAGCAAATTGCTTGTTAACTTCAACAAACTGCTTGTTAACCTCAGCAAATTGTCTATCCATTTTCTGGTTCACTTCAGAAAACTGCTTGTCCATTTTCTGGTTAACTTCAGCAAACTGTCTATCCATTTTTTGCTCAAAGCGTTCAAGAACATCTTCAAGGGTATAAGTAATGGTGGTTTGTGGGTCTGTGGTCATGGCTCATTCCAACAGTATCCATTTGATTATAGTTTAAGATAAAAACGCGATCGCCCTTCCTGATTAAGAAAAACGCGATCGCCATCAATTTTGCTAATAAGCAACAAGCTTAAGCAAATAAGAATTTAGCTGTATTAGCACCATCTAAACTTGTTCCAGCTCCATCTACTCCTAAATCAGTAGTAGTGAATCCTGTGACACCAGTAATGGTTACCAGTAGCGTTCCTGTTCCAAAGTTTGCA
>JANNLO010000279.1:0-48415 GCA_031396835.1 Snowella sp. SOY_38_metabat_116 | reverse complement strand
GGTTGTTCACCAATAGTTTGCGCGATCGCCTTTTCAGCTTGATTAAGAAAAACAAAATGGGGAATACCATCCACTCGATAACGTAAAACTTCGGGCAGCCATTTGTTATTGTCCACATTAAGCATTACGAAATTTACTGATTGACCATATTTATTTTTTAAAACCGCTAAATTTTTGGCCATCGCCTGACAACTTCCGCACCAATCTGCATAAAATTCGATCAAAGTCGGGTTATTGTTACTTAAAGCGATTTCAATTGGGACTGATTGTTTTGCCTGGGATGCTAAAGAACTCGAATTAATCTGAGATTGAAAACCAAAAAAAACTGCCGCACTAAGCGCGATCGTCACGAGAGCTAGAATCAAATTTCGGATTTTGTGAGTTGCCATTGCTAAATTTTTATAATTAGAATCTGAAAGTTTTGCCCGTGATTTAACTTAAATTTTCGTTCTATCAGTGAGAATCTCGTAACCTGTTGCCGTCACTAATACCGTATGTTCAAATTGAGCCGAAAGCGCATTGTCCACTGTCACAACTGTCCAGCGATCGCGTAAAGTGCGAGTAAACTTAGAGCCAGCATTCAGAATCGGTTCAATCGCTAGGGTCATTCCCGCTTTCAATTGAATATTGGGTAACTGACGAGTGCGAAAATTAAAAACACAAGGTTCTTCATGAAGATTTCGCCCCACACCATGACCCGTAAATTCTTCAACAACGCTATAACCATATTTTTTGACGTGATCTTCAATCGCGCCCGCAATATCTAATAAACAATTTCCTGCTTTTACTTGTTCAATGCCCTGATAAAGAGCCTCTTCTGCCACTTGAATTAATTTATCTGCTTTTTGGGAAACTTTGCCGACGGCGATCGTAATGCAAGAATCTCCGTGATAACCTTGAAAATAGGCTCCCGTATCCACTTTTAAGACATCGCCCGCCCGAATCACTTTCTTTTTACTAGGAATTCCATGAACAACTTCCGCATTAATCGAAGCACAAATGGAAGCGGGAAAACCATGATATCCCTTAAAACTCGGCGTTGCTCCCATTGCTCGAAGACGTTTTTCAGCATAGATATCTAAATCGTCCGTTGTCATGCCTGGTTCAACTATTTCCCCAATCTCTTTCAAAACTGTTGCAACAATGATTCCCGCCTGCCGCATAATTTCAATTTCTTGAAGCGATTTAATTTCTACCTTTTGTTTCCCCTTTTTCGCTTGAGGTTGTCCAAAAAGTTGAGTCTGAGGAGCGGTTTTCCTGGGTTGCGGAGGCGCGAATAAATTACTGAGGATATTCATGAAAAATTAGGACGATCTTAAAAAGAGACTAATCTTAAAATAACTTAAATCTTGTCGTGATTGGCTTATTCTACTGTTATTAAATGATTAATTGAACGGCGATCGCATTATTTAAATTTTTCTTCAGTAATTTATTAATGAAAATCACCTTAGTTTTTGACGAGCGGCTTTTGATTAGAATTATTGGAAATTGGCCAATCTTGTTTGGGTGGAAAGGATTGTTCTGACTGGATCGCTTTTTGACCTAATGGCCCTGCATCACTAAAACGGATGGCTGCACCAAAACCAACTCCCGCCGATAATGCGATCGCGCTAGTCATGAGCAAAAATTCTAGCAAAAATCCAACAGAGTTTTTGGGATGGGTAAAAAAGAAATTTTTAACAGATTTAAGCCAATCGAGTCTTGGTTTCATGGTTAAGTCAAGGTAACTTAAGATAATATGTGTTGAGATTACTTGCTTGAGATTATCGTAAGTCTGAAAATTTGCCAAGGCTTTCGCCGATCTTTACTCACATTGAGCAAGTCATTACACTGAGACTAAAGTTATTTTAAAATTTAAGTCTTATATTTTTTCAAGATCAATATTATGAATTATGAGTCAGGAATGATTTCTGCAATGCAATTAATGGCCACTTCCACGGCAACCCCCGATCGCTCAACTTCAACCACAGTTCTCCGTAAAACTTATCCCAACTACAAAGTCATTGTCTTAAATGATGATTTTAATTCCTTTGACCATGTAGCAACTTGCTTATTGAAATATATTCCTGCGATGGATCGCGATCGCGCTTGGGAATTAACCAATCAAGTTCATTTTGATGGACAAGCGATTGTTTGGGTAGGGCCGCAAGAACAAGCAGAACTTTATCATCAACAATTACGTCGAGAAAACTTAACAATGGCTCCTTTGGAGGCGACATAAGTTCATGAAACACACCGCAAAAGGAAGGTTAGTTTGGAATCATTCTACCCATCTAGATGGATTAATTCCTCGCCTAGAAAAGTTGATTAACCATGAAGGAATAGGGACAGTTACACCAGGCGTTATTAGCCGTACTCGTAGCCATATTCCCCTATTGAAATTTCGTATTTCAGTGCCTATTCGTGGCGGTTATAAAGTTATTGCAAGACAGGGAAAAACTGCTCAAGAAATTTTTATTTTAACGAGTTTAGAGCAAGAAATTTTACAAGGATTGTTAGAAAATATATAAAACAAGCTAAGGGCAGGCAGAACCCACCCTCGAAGCGTTTAAACTTATTGCAAATTTACCCGATTTAGATCGTTTTATCTCTGCTAAATGACGCAAGAGACAATGAAAATTTACGCACTTGTTCTTCTTTTTGTACCAAACTTCTTGCCAGTTGTGCGAGTTGTTGCAGATCGGAATTGTCGAGCATAGGCTCTATTTCGTTCTGCTTTTTCTTTCTTTAAATTACGACGTTTGGCCACTATAATTTCCTCATTAATATAATAAAAATCCCTACATTTTAGTGGGAATACTCAGGCAATATTTCGGGGAGAAGCTTGAAGTAAAGCTTAAGAGAATCTATTTAGACCTACAAACCCATTTTGCTACCGCTCTGCTGATCATTTTCCATTCTAACACGCTAGGTTGTCCTACTTATTTTCTACAAACTCTGCGATCGCCGTTATCAAAACAAAAGGTTGCACAATTAAGGTTTTAAATTGCTTTTTGGGTTGGCTATTCCAGCTACTTAGTTCATCTTGAAAAGGTTTATGGAGCAGTAATTCACTAAGCCAATTTTGGACTAAATGAGCATTATCTTCCGCGATCGCCATTCCCACTTCGACCAGATCTAAGGCTTCATCGACAACAATCACTGCATCTCGTTTAACGTGGGGAATTAAGGTTTCCCAGTCCATCGGGGCAAGGTCTTTGATTAATTGAGTTTTAATGTTTGTCATTTTTTGTTATTAGTTAATACTTGTTGATAAGCTAAAAAATTGAAAGTAATCTCACAATAATTACCTGAAGTTTACTATTTTTTGCATCTTTGTTTCTAAATTTTCAATAAGTAAATCGAGACTAGAATCCAACTTCATAAAACACTCGGGCGGAGATGGTTCAGGCTGAAAATAAATTAGTTTAACTTGCCCTTTGGCGATCGCAATAATAACTACTTCTGTTTCCGAATTATGACCATCTAAAATTCCCAATATTTCTTGAAGTTTTTGATCAACTTGTTGATTGAGCTTTTCAATTGCGTCTTTAGAGCAACTAAAAAAATGAGGTTTTGGTTCTAGATCAATGCCCAAATTATTATTTGTATCTGCCCATTCTTGTCGCAATCCCCAAACTAAAGCCGCAAGTTCAGATTGATTGATTTTAACAAATTGATCAAGTTGATAACGCCATTGATTCGCGGCATCATCGGGAAAGTTTGCACCCAAAGAAATCATGATAAACTCCTAAAATTAACGTCGATATTCGTCACCACAATCTCCAATTGATTGATAAAGATTGCGTGATTTTTGCCAAATAGGTTCAAGAAGTTGATAATCTTCTTCATCTAAACTAAAACTAAAAACTTTAGCATTATCTTGGCGATGTTCACTAATTCCTAATCGTACTCCTGAGATTGCGCCAGCCACCATTGGTTGTTCTAAAACGTAACGAATTGCTACATTTGCAATAGAAACCTGATGTTTATTAGCAATATTTTTGAGGATACCTAATAATTGTTGTAAAAGTGGCCAACCGCCCCAAGCTTGAACGATATTATTATATTTTCTCAGACTTGCGGTATTTAATTTCAAAGAAGCCGAATATCCTACATATTTATCACTTAATAATCCGCCTGCAAGGGTTCCATAAGCTAATAGTTTAATATCATGTTGTTGGCAATATTTAATCATTTTAATTAAGGGACGGCGATCAATCAGAGAAAATTGGACTTGATTGGAAATAATTTTAATTCCTGCTTCTATAACAATTTTAAGATGTTCAGTATCAAAATTAGTTAATGCCAAATGTTTGATTTTGCCTTTTTGCCTTTTTGTTGCAATTCGCTGAGATAACATAACGCATCTAAATAACTCTGATTTTGATAATCTGACCAATGAAATTGCAGTAAATCTAAACAATCCATACCCAAGCGATCGCGGGAAACATTGATATTATTTTCTACTAATTCTCGCGTCATTTTGCCCGATGTGGGAAACCATTTTGTAAAACATTGCAAATCATTTAAAGCGGCTTCTCCTTTTCGATCTGCCCAATGCAAACGAAATTCTCCGATAAAATCTTCTGCTGGGCCGTAGTGATCTGCCAGATCCCAAGTCGTAAATCCAGCTTCTTGATAGTCGAACATGGCTGCGATCGCCCTATCGGGATCAATGGCTCCATGACCTCCTGAAACTTGCCATAATCCATTTAATACACGGCAAATATTCAAATCTGGGGCTAACTGAAATCGTGCTAATTCAGTCATGTTGTTGGGAAAATATTTTGTTTATGTTCATTTGTCTTCATTTTAAATTAATTAGGCTTAAGTTTTCAAGTTTTAATAACACTTTTTAGTAATACTATGGAGTTGCAATTTTGAAATCAGAAATCTAATTATTACTAAGGAATTTGGATCATGATTAAATCGTCTTTTGGTAGATAACTATGAAATTCTCCTTGCTCGGCTAAAATTGCAATTAAATGTAAATTTGTGTTAGGTTCTTTGTGTAAATCAGCCCAAGGAAGTGCAAGTTCTAAGCATTCATTAAAAGCAACTTGAGCTTGAGTATTACGAGGATGCCAAACAAAGGGAGAAACGACTTCTTCTAGCCAGACTGATTTGTTGATTAAATTAATGCCTAGATGGTGATGAAAATAGTAGTTTACAAGAGATTGGTCTGGTAAATTAGCGATCGCAGCAGGACTATTGGGACTTTTACTATCAGGATAGTACCAAAATAAATGAAGTTCATTGGGGCAATTTTGGTCGAAATTAATTGCTTTTTTAAAATCTAATCTAAAATAAAAATTTTGATGATTAAAACCATAAAAAATTCGCTCAACTAAAGTATTTTGGTGCATAGTTCCTGTCGAGTTACCAATTTCAATTTGTCCCGCTTTTTCCCATTCTTCTTCATTCCCAATACCGTCAATAATGGGTTGAATAAAAGCTTCGGGTTGCCGAAATCCTTTTTTAGGGTATTTTTCTAAAGGTTGATATAAATAGGCAGGAATTGGTTCATTTAAAGCGCGATAAAGTGTGCAAAGATGTTCTCGAAAAAGCTGATCAAAAATTTCGTCCTGATGACTTGAATGACCTTCTCCAAACCACCAAAACCAATCCGAACCTTCGGCGGCATAAAGGGCTTCCCAAACTTCGGGATTATTTTCGACTGTGGCTTCGGGATGATTTGCTAACACTTGACGAGCATCAATCAAATACTCCCAAGCTTTATTTTTAATGGGATCACCAATCCAAGTTCGCAATGTGCCATCAATCCAAGAACCTGTGTGGAGACGATCGCCAGGAATTGTATGAGTCGGCGGAAATTGATTGATAAATTCCGAAACAGTGACTAATTTAAATTGCTCAGTCGCGCTCAATAGTTCATATAAATTAGTGAGAAAAGGCAAACCATCTTGGGGATAATTTTCCCAACAATTTTCGCCATCTAGGGCAATTGTTACTAGCCAAGGTTGTTGAAGATGAGTTTTGTCAGTGAAATTTTCTCGTTGTGCTAGAGAACGGGCGATCGCGTCTAAATGACCGATTAAATCTTGGGCTGCTTTTTCAGGAGGCATTCCACTGTAGGTAAAACCAATTAAATCAGAAAGTCGGTGGTCACGAAAAACGATCGCCAAATCTCCATCGGGGGTTTGCAAACGATAGGGTTGATAAAGCAATTCGGGTTCGGTGATATTACCCGTTTCATCCCGATGAAAAACATGGTGTAATGTTGAACCCAAAACTGTTTCATCAGAACAAAGCCACTGAAATTTTGCCTGAGCAATATCTGCCAAAATCCCAGGACTAACTGCCTGTTCAGATGGCCAAAGTCCCTTGGGTTCTCGTCCGAAGCGATCGCGGTAAATAGTTTTAGCTTTTTGGAGATGGCGCGCAATATCTTCTGACCAACAAAAACGCGGTTCAGGTAAATTCATCGTGGGAACGGCAATTCGACCAGAACGGGTATCTGCTAAAAGAGGCAAAATTGGGTGAGTGTAAGGACTGGTAGTAATTTCTAATTGTCCTGTTTCCTGCATTTGTCGATGTTGGGGAATAATCCGTTGAATAATTTGTCGTTGTTTAGCAATAATTCTTTGGCGATCGCCGAGAGAAAAATTTTTACCTTGTTGGCCCCAAGCCTGCAATTCTGGATCTTCTTGCCAAAAAAGTGGATCAATCCAAGCCAAATTATGCCAAGCCATCAAATCACAGTAATCTTGAAGTGTCCAATTTTCTAAACACCAAGTTATGCCTGAATTATGACGCTGTTCATAAAGTTCTTGATAGCGTTTATGGGGCGCAATTAAAGTGCGATAGTTAGCATTAAAAAAGTATTCTAAAATTTTTAATTTATGTTCTGTTGTAATTTGAGATTCAGGTGTTAGTGTTAAGGCAAAATAAGGATCGATCGCATTGCCTGCGGCATAATCTTCCAATTGTAAAATCAAAGAAGGAACCAAATTCACCGTTTGATGTAAAGTCGGATAACGTTCTAGTAATAGCACTAAATCCAGATAATCCTTTGTACCATGCAATCGCACCCAAGGCAGCCTATAATTGCCAGCTTCATTTCCTAAAGATTGATAAGATTTATATAGAGGTTGATGTTGATGCCAAATAAAAGCAATGTAAAGAGGATAAGACATAATTTTTCACTAAATTTTTTATATAAAAAAAGTTTAAAGTAAATGGTTCAAGATCTGCTGCTGTTGTCTTCATGCTAATAATAATTACATTACTTTTTTATAATTCAAAAAATTGATTAACTTTAACTAAATTTCAAAGATTTCAAACTAAGCTTCCAATAGTCACAATCTAAGTTTTTAGAGTTATTCAGAGTTCAACAGCAAAGATTTTTCTTTAATATTAAGGCTTTAAGCAATCATTGACAGAATCAAGGTTTTAGCTGAAAAATTCCCTCAAAAGTCCTATAATCTTAGATGACGCTAACAGACATTGACAGAAGTCTTTGGGTTAACCTATTTTTAAATAAAAAAAAGAAAATCTACTATGTTTACCTTAAATGGCTACGAATATCTCCTTGGTTTTTTCTTTGTCTGTAGTTTAGTCCCGATTCTTGCCCTAACTGCCTCTAAAATTTTGCGTCCGAGCGGTGGCGGCCCAGAACGTCGCACAACCTATGAATCTGGCATGGAACCCATTGGCGGAGCTTGGATTCAGTTTAATATCCGTTATTATATGTTTGCCCTTGTTTTCGTTGTTTTTGACGTAGAAACAGTTTTTTTGTACCCCTGGGCAGTTGCTTTTAATGAATTAGGACTATTAGCTTTCATAGAAGCCTTGATTTTCATTACTATTCTCGTTGTTGCCCTAGTCTATGCTTGGCGAAAAGGCGCGCTGGAATGGTCTTAAAGAATTTTAAACCCGTTTTTAGGTTTGAGTTTTCAAGTTTAAAAATTAATACCTACAATTCTCAAAAAATCGCTAAATTATTAACTAAGTATCCCTCATCTAAAATTCCTATGGCTGATTTGACTGCATTTGACCAGCTTCAAAAAGACAAAATCCTGAATCCGATGGCTCGCAATCAAGTGACCCAGGGTTTGTCAGAAAATGTTATTTTAACAACGGTTGATGATCTTTACAATTGGGCAAAATTATCGAGTCTTTGGCCATTGCTTTATGGAACAGCTTGTTGTTTTATTGAATTTGCCGCTCTTATTGGCTCTCGTTTTGATTTTGACCGTTTTGGTTTAGTTCCTCGCTCAAGTCCCCGTCAAGCTGATCTGATTATTACAGCAGGTACGGTAACGATGAAAATGGCTCCTGCTTTGGTGCGGCTTTATGAAGAAATGCCCGAACCGAAATATGTGATTGCGATGGGTGCCTGCACAATTACGGGTGGAATGTTTAGTAGTGATTCACCAACGGCTGTAAGAGGAGTTGATAAACTCATTCCTGTGGATGTTTATATTCCAGGTTGTCCGCCTCGTCCTGAAGCTATTTTTGATGCCATTATTAAACTGCGAAAAAAAGTTTCTAATGAATCTATTCAAGAACGGGCGACGGTCAATCAACAAACTCATCGCTATTACAGTACAACTCATAACTTGAAAGCAGTTGCACCCATTCTGACGGGCAAATATTTGCAAGTTCCCACTCGTCAAAATCCTCCCCTCGAATTAACAGAAGCAATGGGAATGCCTGTTCCTCCCGCCCTTGCCACCTCTCAACAGAAGGAGAAAGTCTAGTCATGGTTGTCGAAAATCAAGCTGAACAAACGACCGAAAAAGCCATTATTCCTGCTGGCCCCGTGTCTAGTTGGTTGACGGGCAATGGTTTTGAGCATGAAATTTTAGAGGCTGATCATCTGGGCGTAGAAATGATGCAGGTTGAGCCAGATTTGCTGATTCCTTTGGCAACTGCTCTTTATGCCTATGGTTTTAATTATCTCCAATGTCAAGGAGCCTATGATGAAGGTGCTGGTAAGCGTTTAGTCAGTTTTTATCATTTGATTAAGGTGAGTGATAATGCCGATCGCCCTGAAGAAATGCGTTTAAAAGTCTTTTTGTCCCGCGAGAATCCGACTCTTCCTTCGGTTTATTGGATTTGGAGAGCGGCGGAATGGCAAGAACGGGAATGCTACGATATGTATGGCATTGTTTATACGGGGCATCCTGAATTAAAGCGCATTTTAATGCCTGAAGATTGGATTGGTTGGCCTTTACGGAAGGATTATATTTCTCCTGATTTTTATGAGTTGCAAGATGCGCATTAATTTCAGATAAATTTTTAGGAGTTGGAAGTTACAAATTGTTGTGATTTCTGACTCTTTTTAATTAAGTTTATAAAATTGCGATCGCACTTCTGTTTAAGTTTTATGATTCAGATTCAAGAATTTTAAAACACAAAAATTGCTCTCTGGTAAATACTTTTTATTAATTGCCTAAAAAATATGATAGAAACTCGACAAACTCTTAAAGAAAAACTGTTTGCTAAATTAGAACCGCTCCAAACTCAAAAAAATGGCGCGCCCTTAACCGACAAAAAACTAGATGCTTCTTTGGTTAAAGAAATTGAACAATTGACTGAATCCCTAGAAGCCGTTAATCCTAATCTTTATCCTTTGCTCCATGCACCGCAACTTTTAGAGGGAACTTGGCAATTAAATTATTCAACTGCAAGAGAAATTCGTTCATTAGATAAATTGCCCTATGGTTTCAAGGTGGGAAAAGTTTATCAAGTTATTGATGTGGCGAATCAATCTTTTTTAAATTTAGCGTTTGTGAAACATACTTTAAAATTATTATCAGGTTATGTGAAAGTAACGGCAACATTTGCAATTGCAAAAACTGATTCATCGCCTTTACCCGATAAACGTATTAATGTGCAATTTTTAGAGAGAATTATTGCTATTCAAAATATTGCTGGCTTTAATACTCCTCAATTTGATCCCGTCAAAGTTGTTGCTGCTCGTGGCCCGGTCGGTCGCATTCCCAGTTTGGATATCACCTATATTGATCAAACGACGCGTGTTGGTCGGGGGGGCGATGGTAGTTTATTTATTTTGTCTAAAGTGTCTTCTCCTATTTCTTGATTTTTCATGAATAGTAACTTTAACTTTTGTATTTTATTGATGATGTTTATGCTGATAAAAATTAATAATCTAAACATTATTCACCATATTTAATAACAATCAAAAATTCTTTATGCAAACAACAAAACTTGAATGTGAGGCTGATCTAATCCACTTTAAACAGTTTTTAGAAATGTGTCCGATGGGAATTTTTATTATTGATGCTCAAGGTCATCCTTATTATGCTAATCACAAGGCTTTAGATATTTTAGGTAAGGGTATTTTAACTTCTGCAAAAATTGAGCAACTCAATGTTATTTATCAATCTTATCAAGTGGAAACCAATCAATTTTATCCCATCACAGAAAATCCTTTAATTAGAGCTTTGCAAGGTGAATCTAGCACAATTGAAGACATGGAAATTCATCAAGGCGGACAAATTATTCCCCTCGAATTTTCGGCTGTACCTATTTTTAATGGGCAAGGAAAAATTATTTTTGCGATCGCTATTTTTCAAGATATTAGTAATCGCCGTCGGCAAGAACAAAACCAAGAACAACTTCGACAAGAATTCATTCGTAAAAATCAAGGACTTCAACAAGAAAATCAAAGTTTAAAAGTTATAATTGAACGACAAAAAAACGAAATTGCTCAATTTAAAACTCAACTTCAAGAACTAATCATTGCCTAATTAAAATCGAGTTATTTTATTCATGCCCAAAGTCATTTCTGGTTATACTTTACCCGTTTTTGCCTGTGCTTCTGCGATCGCGGCTTTACGTCATTTAAGACAAGATTTGGGCATTCAATACGTTAACGTTAATTTATTAGAACCGCCAGAAATTGTTAAAATCGCGATCGAACAAGTGGCTAAATTGGATGAACAAAAAGCTTTAGGAATTACTCGCAGTGCGCCAGGAGATAACTTGGATTTGACTCGCCATACTCCAATTTGGGCTTTAGTAGAACTCAAAAAAGGTCTTTCTCAAATCATAATTGAAGGCGGGGAAGGCATCGGTAAACAAATTAATCAAAATGGTAAAGCCGCTATTTATAACTATGCTGAAAAATTATTACAAACAAATCTCAAACCTTTCTTAAAACCAGATGAAACTATTTGGATAAAAATCATTTTACCCGAAGGAAAAGCTTTAGCAAAAAGAACTTCTAATGAGGCTTTTGGAGTAGTAGAAGGTTTATCTTTATTGGGAACAAATGGTATTTCTCAACCTCTTAGTTCACCACAACAATTAGCAAACTTTCAAGCTGAGTTAACAGAAAAAGCCAAAAAATTTGAGTGTTTAGTTTTTTGTATTGGAGAAAATGGTTTAGATTTAGCACGTGAACAAGGTATTAATTCAGAACAATTAATTAAAACAGCTAATTGGTTAGGCCCTTTATTAATCGCCGCTGCATTAACAGAAACTCCTAAGCTTTTACTCTTTGGTTATCACGGAAAATTGATTAAATTAGCGGGTGGAATTTTTCATACTCACCATCATTTAGCGGATGCTCGTCTCGAAATTCTCACAGCCCAGGCCGCAAAAAACGGTTTACCAATTCCCTATCTCCAGCAACTTTTGATTTGTGAAACTACAGAAATAGCGTTAATAAAATTACGTCAATGGGAACAGGAATTAAACCAAAATTGGGTCAGTAAAATTTATCAATCGATCGCCGAAACAATTGATTTTCGTTCTCAACGTTATATTTATGAACATACCGCAAAATCTGTTGAAATAGGTTCTGTTTTATTTGACCGCGATCGCAAAATTCTAATTCATAGTCAACAGGGAAAAAAATTAATCAAACAACTTTTAAGCGAAAATAATTAGTAATTAATAACTCAATCAAAGCAATTTAAATATATTTGAAAATCCAATTAAACTACTAAGATAATAATTTTACAAACTGGGTAGGAATAAACTTTTTGAATCTATACTATCAACTTAATTTATCATTAAAAAACGATTAAACTTTTAAAGTTTTGATATTAAAAGCCGCGATCGCCAAAGTTTTAGTTTTTAAATTAAGATTAGTTTTAAAAACAGCAACAAATTTGGTAAGATCTTTTTAACAACCCATCAACTAATCACAGCCCAAAATCTTGTTTGATCCACACGATAAAGAGCCTTTAAAGGAGAATTGTAAACAATGATCGCCCTCTCTGACTCCTATTACTTAACCCCCGAAGAATATCTAAAACTCGAAGAACAAAGCACCGTCAAACATGAATACATTGATGGGGAAGCCTACGCAATGGCAGGAACTACCGACATCCATAACACCATCGCTCTCAACCTAGCCAGCTTAATTCGGAATCATTTACGGGGAACAGACTGCCGAGTTTACTTTGCTGATATAAAAGCCAAAATTGAGAAACGAAACTGCTTTTATTATCCTGATCTTCTTGTTACTTGTGAACCCCAAGATCGAGAAACTTCAACATATAAACGCTTTCCTAAACTCATCATTGAAATCCTTTCTGATAGCACAGAAGCCTTCGATCGCGGCGACAAATTTAACGATTATCAAACCCTCGATAGCCTCCAGGAATACGTCTTAGTTGATAGCAAACAACAACGAATTGAAATCTATAAACGAGACACCGAAGGCCGCTGGTTTTATAAGAGCGATACTCCCATAAATCAAAATATTTTCCTGCAAAGTATTGGACTAAATCTCCTTTTTTCTGATCTTTATGAAGATGTAGAATTTATTAGTCTTAGCAAAAAAAATGAAGCCTGAAATAACTTGTTTTAAAAAATTAAATCATCCCCTAAAAGACAATTATATGCTCTTAAATTTCGACTTTCTCCAAACTAAATTTTCCCGAACTATTTGAAGATGCAAACCACAAAGCCACCGCGATCGCTCCAAAGATAGATGTTAGAAGAAGTTTTTCATTAATTAAACTTTGTGGATGAAGATTTATTACTAATTTTGTCTTGATTATGATCTCTTTTTGAAAATTAAATATTGAGATTTACCCGAACTAAATTTATTGTTAAAAAATTCTCCTACCAGCAAAAAATTATGTTCAATATTCTGAATTCTACGAACCTCTATTCCCAAAGTTTTGAGAACATTTTTTATATTTTCTTTGATGACATTTTTCATTTTATTATCTTATGTAAAGCGAAAGAAACTTGTTCAATTTGTTCATTATTTAAAGCCATTCCACTGGGAATATAAAAACCACGACGAGCAATTTTTTCCGCAATGGGATAAGACTCTTCTCGAAATAATCCCATTTTTTGAAAAACAGGTTGTTCGTGCATTCCCCAGAAGAAAGGACGAGTCCCAATTTTCAATTCTCCTAAGCGACGCATGATTTCTTTTGCATCAAAATCTACTTCATCTTTTAGAACAATTCCATAAACCCAATAAATATTATTGGCATAATCGGTTCGGGCTAAGGGTAATTGTAAGCCAGATAAATCAGCAAGCAAGTCTGTATATTTTTTACCAATATTGCGTTTACGATTAATAAACTCTTCCAATCTTTCGAGTTGGGCAACTCCCACTGCGCATTTCGGCCGCATCTTCAATCACGAGCAAGTTATATTTTTTAGCTAAGGCAAGAATTGGATCAACATCAACGGGTAAGCCGTAAATATGGACAATCATAATTGCCTTGGTTTTTTTGGTTATTTTTGCCTCAATTTGGCTTACGTCCATATTCCAGGTTTGGGGATCACAGTCGATTACCACAGGAATAGCTCCCGCTCGAACAATGGAAGCCGCACAAGAAATTATTGTAAAAGTGGGAAGTATCACTTCATCGTCCTGACCAATTCCCAAGGCTTTGACGGCAACATCCAAGGCAGCAGAGCCATTGGCAACGGCGATCGCATATTGACGGCCAACGAGAGCGGCCATTTGCTGTTCTAATTGTTGAACAAAAGGCCCTTCTGAAGAAATCCAACCTGTGTCAATACATTGATTCAAGTAACGTTTTTCGTTGCCGTTTAATAAAGGTTCATTGACAGGAATAGGAGACATTATTAATTTTTTTGTTTAAAAAGTAATTAGTTTATAGTGTTACACAAAAGCGTTAAAAGATCACTTCAAAAGCAAACAAAAATGATATTTTATTTCTAAAAAGAATTATGGGGCGATCGCAAAACTCACAAATTAAAATAATGTTTTAATAGAGCTAAAGATGAATGACAAGGATCTAATCGTAGTATTTGAGATTGATTTAGAATTTTTGAAAAAGGAATAATTTCTACGCCACAATTACTATAAGCAACGCTTTCTAAGGATTGAATAAAATCAGGATTCCACTCATTTTGTTTAACTTCAATTCCTTGATTTTGTAACCATTTCAAAAGTTGCGATCGCGTAATTCCTGCTAATATTTTACCGTTATTAGGCGGTGTCCAAAAACAATTATCTTTCCAGCCCCAGAGATTACCTGTACTTGTTTCTAGCCAATAATTTTGATTATTAATTAAAATAGCTTCCTTCGCACCTTGTTTTTGGGCTTCTTGTAATGCCAACCAAGCTGTTAAATAATTACCTGTTTTATAATCTGCTAAAGTACGTTGAAATAAGGATTTATCTGCGACCCAACCTATAATTCCTTGTTGTTGATATTCTGCTAAATTTTCAGACAAAAAACGTCCTGTTATCCAAACTTTACTATCAGGAAAAATGGCAATTCGTAAGATTGGATAATAATTTAATAATTGTTCAGCCGCTTTTGTGATTTCTTGCCAATTAGGAAAAGGCCATTGAAAATAAATAAGATTTTTTTTAAGGCGATCGCAATGTTGCGCCCAATGAGTCAGGGGATGAGAAAGAGACTGTTGATAAACTCGGAGTGTGGTGAAAACTGTTGCCCCATAAATTAGACCAGGATTACTAATTTCTAAGGTAATCTTATTCTCTTCAATCAGTTGGCCGTCATACCAAAACATATTAACCCTCTATTTTATTTCTTTACTGCTAATAAAAACTAAAAACTTTATTCTTCTTGTTCCCATTCAATATGACCATTAATATCGTGTTTGTCAAAAGTTTCTAAAATTTCTCGGCAAAAATTAATTGTTTTTTGATCATTCTCAAGTTTAGCAATTTCATAGATGCGAGTAAACATCTGTCTCTTTCCGGCTTCGTGTAAAATCGTGTAAAATATTTATGGCCAATTAGTTTCTAAAATAAATAAAAATAGTTGTGAATTTTCAACAGCTTGAGCTTGGATTAGATTTACTGTTACCACAATTAAAATCTCAAAATTCTTTCTCTGATGATGATCGTCAGCCTTTTTGCTTAACACTAATTAGTAGTTTTACTTTTATAGATTTATTTGCTGGTATAGGTGGATTTAGAATTGCTTTTGAAAATCTAGGTGGTAAATGTGTATTTTCTTCAGAAATTGATAAATATTCGAGGAAAACCTATGAAGCTAATTTTGATGAAGTTCCTGAAGGTGATATTACTTTAGTTTCTGTTGATCAAATTCCAGATCATGATATTTTAACTGCTGGTTTTCCATGTCAAGCTTTTTCAATAGCTGGGCATCGAAAAGGATTTGAGGATGTACGAGGAACGCTTTTTTTTGAAATTGCAAAAATCATTAAGGCTAAAAAACCAAAAGCTATTTTTTTAGAAAATGTTAAAGGTTTAGTCTCTCATAATAAAGGTAAAACTATAAATACTATTTTAGATATTTTGAGAAATGATTTAAACTATTTTATTCCAAAACCTCAAGTAATTAATGCTAAAAACTTTGGTGTTCCACAAAATAGAGAAAGAATATTTATAGTTGGTTTTCGTAATGATTTAAATATTAAATCGTTTGATTATCCAACTCCTATTAGACCTATACCTACTTTTATTAGTGTTAAAGAAGAAAAACCTGTTTCAGTTAAGTATTATTTATCTGAACAATATTTAAATACTTTAGTAAATCATAAGCAAAGACATGAGGATAAAGGTAATGGTTTTGGTTATGAAATTATTGAAGATAATGACATTGCTAATGCAATTGTTATAGGAGGAATGGGTAAAGAAAGAAATCTTGTAATAGATAAGCGTCTTGAAGATTTTACTCCTGTCACAAGAATTAAAGGTCATGTAAATCATGAGTGTGTAAGAAGAATGACTCCCAGAGAATGGGCTAGATTACAGGGATATCCTGACTCATTTAAAATTGAAGTCTCAGATGCACAAGCATATAAACAATTTGCTAATTCAGTTGCTATTCCTGCCATACAAAACACTGGTTACAAAATTCTTGAAACACTGTATAATCACGGTTATTTACTAGAAGAATCTGAAAAGTTATGATTAAAGTTGAAAAAATCAAAAAAATCAAAAAAACTAAATTTATGGATATTGAAGAGTTAAAAGAACTTTATGCTATTAAACAGCAAAAGTATGGAGTTGATGCCTCTCGATATATATCAGAGTTACTCCATGAAGCAAAGGCAATTCATAAAGAAAAGTGGGAAAAAGAAAATCCTGATGGTAATCATGGACAAGCTTAGAATTCTATTAAGGGTCATCGTTTAGAATTATTAATTAGTCATATAATCGTAGAACAAATACAGTTATTAGGTTTAAAAATTATAGATGGCAGACAACTGAGTGCACAGACTATCAAGTTATCAACTGAATTACAGCAAGTTAAACGAAATTTAGTAATTGATTATGGTGACTTTGGAATGCACTTACCTGATGTCGATCTC
Source organism: Snowella sp. SOY_38_metabat_116 (assembly GCA_031396835.1). GTDB lineage: Bacteria > Cyanobacteriota > Cyanobacteriia > Cyanobacteriales > Microcystaceae > Snowella. Next base: position 31,687 of record JANNLO010000279.1, on the reverse strand, counting down.
GTTATTTATAATCCTGAGAACTATCAAGATATTATTATTGTTTCAATTAAATCAACAATGCGTGATCGTGTTGCTCAAACTGGATATTGGAAACTTAAGCTAATGCAGAGTCTTTTAACAGAAAAAACTCTTGTTTATTTTATTACCCTTGATGAAGATGGAGATTTAGGAGCAAAACAATCATCGTATAGAAAGCCAAGAGCAATTGTTGAGGTTGACACTGATAGCTGTTATGTTTTGACTGAAAGCAATATTGAAATTAGTGATAATGTAAAAACTTTTGATAGATTTATTAGCGATGTAGAAATTTGGTTATCTGAAAGAAAAAGTAATATTCAGTCATCTGAAGTGTGATAGAAAACTTAAAATTTACTGTATAACACTTTAACAGTAATTATAAGTTGTCCTATTCTTTTTTTACTCTCTCCATTAAAAGTCCATAATCCGTTTGTCCATTTCATAAATTCATCTCGTGTAATATCAGATATTTTTGTTCCGTTTGTTTTTTTCCATTGATCTTTATATAAAACAACGATTAACTCAACAGGTGCAATAACAAAAGGAGCTGATGCTGACAACCAAGACCCCCATGCCGTTCTCCGAGAAATATTACCTTCATTCCAAACAATTGTTGAGTGATATTTCCAGCCAACTTCTTGAGCGATCGTTGTAATATCTGCCCCAACACTTTTATTACCTCCCTTGTTTTTATCCAACGGAATATTAAGTAGTAATCTTGCTTGTGTATTACTCCATTGATAACAATTTGCCAACCATTTTCTTGAAAAATCTAAATAATTTTGATAAGATAATTCATCATTGTTTGAATTGTATTCTATCCCCACATTATAGGGAGGAGAAGTTACGATCAAATCAATAAATTCTCGATCAAAGAGATTTTCATTAAGGCAATCACCTTGATAAAGTCTCAGTCCAATTCTTTCAAGAAATTCTATACGGGAAGGAATGTTTGATTCGTAGATTGTTGGAACTTCACTAACTAACATAAAAATTCAGATGCGATATTTTAGTAGTTTTTTCATTATTTTTTTATGACTTTAGCTTTTTTAGAAATAATAATAATGGAGACTTTTTAGTTAACTCATATATTTTAATAATTCACCTTAACTTATTTTGGTAGGATTGTCTATGTTCTACTTTTGTAATATTTAATTATAACTTCTATTAATATAGTTATTTTAACCTAAAATCAACTAGAAGCACTTGTATAAAATTTAAGTGCAAATTGCCAAAAAAGATGGGAAATAACTAATAAGAATATAGCTAAAACTCCAGCCCCAAAAAGCCAAGGAATAGCGATTCTTCCTAACAGTGCTTCTGCTGGAATAGTTGTTAGAAAAGCAACGGGAATAATGAAGGTAAAAAATAAACGAAAACCCGCAGGATAGGCCGCAATAGGATAACGTCCTGCTTCTAATAATCCTCTTAAAACTTCTGTGACGTTATGAATTTTGACAAACCAAATACTAGTCGCGCCCAGAATAAACCAAATACTATAAAGAATCATCATTCCCAAGGCGATCGCGAAAAGACTAACTAAATAATTTATCGGAGTTATTGTTAATTGATTTCCTGCATAAAAAATGATTAAAAAACCAAAAAATAAATCAGGAATTCCCCAAGGAGAAAAGATTCTTGCTGATAACCAAAACTGACTACTAATCGGTTTAAGTAAAACAAAATCTAGAGTTCCTTGCTGCACATATTCCACAATTCGGTTCAAATTAGGAATTAATAAAGTTGCTGAAAATCCCTGCAACAAAGTAAATATTCCCAACACAATTAACGCTTCTTCCCAACTCCAACCCTGAAAACTATAACCTGTTCGATAAAACAAATATAAGCTAAAAATACTTCCTACTAAATTAGCTAAACTACTGAAGGAAGAAATGACAAAATTAAGGCGATATTCCAACTCTGCGGCGATCGCAGTTTGCCAGAATAATCCTAAAACTTTTCCGTAATAACGCATTTGATTCACGACAAATTAACTAACAACAACTAACAGATCTTTGTTAATAACTAAAGGAAATCCTAACGATTCTCGTTGTTCTAAATATAAACGGGCAACTTCACGCGCCAAATTCCGAATTCTACCAATATAACGGGTTCTTTCGGTAACTGCAATCACGCCTCTCGCATCCAATAAATTAAAAGAATGAGAGCATTTTAAAACGTATTCCAAACTAGGTAAAACTAAACTCCGCTCAATTAATTGCCTAGCTTCTTGTTCATAAAGACTAAACAAATTGAATAACAACTCAGGATTTGAAGCCTCAAAATTATAGGTACATTGCTCAATTTCTCCTTGCCAAAAAATATCGCCGTACTGAATCTTTTCGTTCCATTGAATTTTATTGATCGCATCCACATTTTGCAGATACATCACCAATCGTTCTAAACCATAGGTAATTTCAATCGAAACTGGCCGACAATCAATACCGCCGCACTGCTGAAAATAGGTAAACTGAGTCACTTCCATGCCATCAAGCCAAACCTCCCAGCCCACACCCCAAGCTCCCAAAGTCGGAGATTCCCAATTATCTTCTACAAAACGAATATCATGATCTTCGGGATGGATTCCTAAAATTCGCAAAGAATCTAAATAAATATCCTGTATATTATCGGGAGAAGGTTTAATTAAAACTTGATATTGATAATAATGTTGCACTCGATTAGGATTTTCCCCATAGCGACCATCAGTAGGACGACGACAAGGTTCTACATAGGCAACAGACCAAGGTTCTGGCCCAATTGCTCGCAAGAAAGTATGGGGACTCATGGTTCCCGCGCCTTTTTCTGTATCAAAGGGTTGGGCAATCAAACAGCCCCGATCTCCCCAAAATTCATGTAATTTGGCAATTACTGCCTGAAATGTTATGGTCATAAAATAATTATCTTTCCTCTCCCAAATTACTTTTTTCTATTGTCCCTTAAAATGTTTCATTATGTCTGATGAACTTAACAAAATTAGTAGCTCAATTAATTTTTAAAGGTTTAAATTTAGTTATGATTGAGTCCAATGCTCTGAGATAATAATCAAAGAAAAATTAATACAATTTAAATTTATGGCTGAATTTGATACAGGATTACCTAGCACACGACAAGTCCAAGAAATTATCAAAGCGCAAAAAGATGTCGAAGTGAAATTGGTCACAAATGACTTAATTATTGGTAAAATTCGCTGGCAAGATCATCAATCAATTTGTCTTGTGGATGAATCTAATCAACAAATTTTAATTTGGCGACATTCTTTGGTTTTCATTAAACCCAAGTCTTAAGTCCATCTTTCCTCAAGATCGTTTTATTAAAGGTTATAAAAAATTTTCCTAAACAATATTAATAATTACAATAGGCTAAGCAAAATGAGTATTCAAACAATTGTTCAGCAAGCATTAAATGATGGTTTTCTGACACCAACAATGGAGTCGGAAGTCGGACATATCTGTGAAAGTGCTTCAGAATTGTCTCTTGAAGAATACATGGCTCTGGATCAATTGATGGGATTATTGCTAACGGGGAAAGTTTTGGCCATGCCCCACAAACACTTTATCAATGTTATGGAAGAATTAGTTGTGACAGATGTGATTGCTCAAGTCGCAGATTTACAAATTTCTACGCAACCAGATCTAGATATTTCAGATATTGCGGCCTACGCGCTCAATCGTCTTCCTCCCCTCTATGCCACTTCAGAAGAAGGTGCGAATTACCAACGCGATCGCGCCCAAAGTGAACTCAAAGATCTGATTTATAAACAAGTCAAAGAAGGCATTAACCGATTTCTAGACCGTCCCAATATTCCCGATCGCAATCCCATAGATAAGCCAACCCGTAAGGATCTACTTGAAAAAGTAAGTGACTTGCTTCAATCTTTCGCGCCTGATTAATTCAGATGATGAAAATTAATTAATCAATTTTTTCGTTAATAATAATAAAGATTAATTGCCATTTTTAAAACAATTTAATTTAGGCTCCTAATCCGTCATAATTATTGGTAAATAAAACACTATGAAAATCAGAGCTATTAATCATGCCTAGAAAAGCCGACGAATATGCCATTCATCTTTTTCTCAAAAGTGGACATCGGGAAGAAGTTCGTTTTATGAGTATTCAAGAATTTCAAAAATGGTATAGCAATGACATTGTGCCAAAATTTGATTCTGAAGAATTTATTACAGTTCCTATTAAAAATATTCAAGGAGAATATATGGTCGTTCGCCCTGCCAGCATAGTAGCTATTCGAGTTGAACCCATTTTTTTTGGTAGTGTGGAAAGAGAATAACGCAGAAAATAGTTTCTATAAATTAAATTTTTGTAGTTTATTAAAATGAAGAATTAGCAACTTAAACCAGGCAAGATAAGAAGTAGATCGTATTATTAATTTTCGAAAAAAAATGATTTGAAAAAACTTTTTATTTTGTTAATTTAAGTGTTTAATTTTTACTATTCAAAATTTTTAATCGCTACAATGGCAAGAAAACCTAATAAAGTCGATAATCCAACAATGGAGCCTCCTTTTGCGTAAGCTTCAGGCAACATGGTTTCTGTAATTACTGTCAGCATTGCTCCAGCGGCCATCGATTCCAATAAGGAAATAACTGATTCTGGGACATCTGCAAACAGTAAGCTGCCGATCGCCGACAAAATTCCTGTTATCACCATAATTGATGTCCACATTACTAAAATTTTAGGTATTGTAAAACCTTGTTCTTTCATTCCCTTGGAACTTGAGAGTGCTTCTGGATAATTGGCAATAAATAATCCTGCAAGGAGAGAATTGCTGATGGGATGAGTTGCCAGATGCGCTCCAATTGTTAAGGCTTCAGGAATACCATCCAAAAGCAAGCCCAACCAGATCGACATAGGCGCGTTTTTATGTTCTTTAACTATTTCTGCGATCGCAGCAGGAGGAATCAATCGACTCGTATTCATACTTTCGAGAGCTTGCTTTACCCAATCTGTAACTTTATTTGGCTCAAAACCCTGCCTTTTTTGCAGATAATTCTTGAGACGAGGATCTTCTAAAAAGATTTTGACACTTTTTTCTAGGCTTGCCGACTGTTGCAACATTTCCTCAAAGTCTTGTTTTCTTAATATCCAAACTGTTCCATCTGTTTTGGCGATCGCTGTCACCGTATGGGCTAAACCCGCAATAAAAGCCAATTCCCCAAAAGCATCTCCAGCAGTTAACACCAAAGAAGGCTGATTGAGTTGACTGGGATACAAAATTTCGATTTGTCCTTGGTCAATAAAATATAGATAATCAGAAACTTCACTCGGCTGAAAGAAAACATGGCCCATAACCTGATGACGATAGATCAAACGAGCCGCAATATTTTCTAGATCTTCCTGGGGCAAATAGCTAAAAATAGGGAAGCGTCGAATTTGACGGGCTATTTTGAGAAATTCAGATTTTTTTTGCTCTATTTTGACCGCGCTAGGAATTTTTCTGTCTTGATGGATTTTTTCGCTGGCTAAATTAACCCAGGTTTGTAGTTGATTTTCGTCTAATTTCTGATATTTTTGTAGATAATCAGCGATTTCTTGGCTTTGAATCAGTTGTTCCGTCGTTTCTAATAAATAAGGAGAAGTTTCTAACAATTCTTCAAAATCTGAGCGAGATAAAATCGCAAGTTGAGTATCTTCTTTGACTACGGCGATTGTTTGGTGAGGACTGCCCGTAAAAAAAGCTAATTTTCCGAAAATATCGTTATTTCCCAGATGTTTAAAGGGCTTAAATTCCGCTTGAGGATCTAATAAATCAATTTCACCTTCATCAATAATATAAAGACTTTCACTAGGATCACCTTGACGATATAAAGTTTTCCCTTTTTGATAATAGGAAACTTGCAAAAATTCAGCTAATTTGTGTCGCGACTGTTGCGGTAAATCTTGAAAAAGTTCGAGGCGTTTTAGTTGACTAATCTTTTGTTCAAAACGATGACTTTCTTGTTGAGTTAAATAGGCTGATGTGGTTGATGGTTTGCGTAAAAAACCTCCTGATTTATTAACAATTCGATTAATCATTGTAAAAAATAAGCTGCCGATAATCGAGCCAACAATCAATTCTAAAAGATGACCTTTTTCTGTAGCACTACCGACTAGATCAATCACCAAAGCTGCCAGTAAAGCTCCACCTCCAAAAGCAATTAAAAAAGCTAAAGCTCGATTTTTGGGCTGCCAAAATAAGGAAGTTATAGCTCCCAAAGGCATGGAACAAGCACTAATAATTCCAACGACAAAAGCATTCCAAAAAACTGCTTCAAACATACGATCATTCCTTAAATAAAGTTAGAAACAGAGGGAGAAAAACCCCCTCCAACAATTTTTTGGTTTATGCTATTTGCTTGATACTTTACTTCTTTCTATTTGGAAGGAAGAGTTATTTTAAAGTCAGGCGTAATCTCATCAGCAACTGCCACAATTCGTTCTTTGACGTTCTGGGGTAATTCAATAAAGCCTAATTGTCCTGCTTGTTTTTGTCCTTCGGTTAGTCCAAATTGAATCATTGCTTCCATTGCGATCGCCAAATTAGCATTGTCATACTTTTTAAATACCAACATCCAAGTATAGGTAACGATGGGATAAGATTCTTCTCCAGGAGGATCAGTAATGAATGCCCGTAAGTTTGGAGGTAACTCTACTTGAGCAAGAGTTGCAGAACCAGATTCATTAGAAGGTGCTACAAATTTACCTGCTTTGTTTTCTAAAGCTGCCATGGACAAATCGCTTTTGGTAGCAAAACCATATTCCATAAAACCAATCGAGCCTTGAGTTTGGGCAACTAGGGCAGCAACTCCTTCATTTCCACGCGCTCCAATAAATCGTCCTTTTGAAGTTGGCCACTGTACCGCAGTTCCAGTACCGATCGCTTTTTCCCAACCAGGATTAATGTCATTCAAATGTCTGGTGAAAACGGCTGTCGTGCCACTGCCATCAGAACGATGAACTACTGCAATTGGCCGATCAGGAAAAGTTACTCCAGGATTTACTTTGGCAATTTTAGGATCGTTCCAATTAGTAATATTACCCAAGAAAATATCGACATACACTTCTCTCGATAGTTTTAGGTCTTTTACTTCTGGCAAAGTGTAGGCTAAAACAATGCTTCCCGCCGTCATGGGTAACATCAAAACGCCCCGTTTAACTTTGGCAATTTGTTCATCGGTCATGGCAATATCGCTTGCGCCAAAATCAATGATGCCACCTGTAAAACGTTCTATTCCTGCGCCACTTCCTACGGATTGATAATCAAATTGGAGTTGGGGAACAGCTTGATTTAAAAGTACAAACCAATTTTTATACAACGTAGCTGGAAAAGATGCACCTGCACCAACTGGTCTGATTGTTTCTTGAAAAGGGAGAGTAATTCCAATGTTATTTTCTGTTGCTTTTTGGTCGCCGCCACAACTGTTTAAGCCAAGGGCGATCGCAAAGATAGAGAATAAGCTGATTACACGAGATGTGCAGTTTTTCATTGATCTAATTGCCTATCTGGATTAATTTTTTCAGTATTTTTAGTAATGTAATGGATCTGGTGAGTTTTAGGTAAAAAGTGTATTGCAAAACACATCAAAAAGATTTTAAGGGCTAAATCATCAATAATCTTTAACCCAAAACAATCTCCTAAAACTAACTTAGTAAAGTTATTTCTCCTGTTTCTAAATTGGAGTAACCACCCACAATTTTAAGTTTATTGTTGGCTATTAGTTCAGAAATAACGGGTGATTGTTTAAGCCGATTAATTTGATATAAAACATTGGCTTCCGTCGCTTTTTTGATCGACATTTTATTCTCAGCTTGTCCCATATAATTGGCGATCGCAGGTTTAATATTATCTAAAATAAGACCAATTTTACCTGGAACTTCTGATCCTTTCATTGCGGCAATTGCAGCCCCACAACTTTGATGATCAATCACCATTCAGGTTTAATTAAGTTTGAAGCTAGTCCCAATAACTCCCCCACCATACTTGATTAAATTGCGTCGAGAAACATGAGATTGCGATGATTGATTCTTCATAAATTGACCATGATGAAATTTGATTTAGATGTTAATAATTAACTATGCTTCTTGACTGAAATGTTCTTGTAATTTAGTTTCCTGTTCATTCGTTAAATTGGATTGAATCAGTTCAGCAGTAATACCTCCAAGAGCATCTGCCACCTTGTCAATTGTCACATTTCCCGTAAACAAAAAAAGAGCCGATGTACCTTCAGTTACTTTATTCTTAACATCATCAATAAAATTATCATTGATACCATAATCTTGCATTGAACCACTTAAAGCACCCATTGAAGCACCAACAGCAACACCAAAGATAGGACAGAAAAAGATTAATCCAAAAAGCAATCCCCAAAACGCACCATCTAAAGCACCCAAACCAGGTAAATTAATAGCTTGTTTTGTTTTAGGCTTCTTTTTTCCCGCAGCCCAGCAAACAATCGCAGCATCTTTAATGTCGATAATATGCTCATTTTTCAACTGGCTTAATTTAGCCAATACTTCTTCTGCACCCTCGGCAGTATTAAATTTCCAAACGGTGAGAGTTGTCATAATTTTGCTTATTAGCTGATTGTTTTTCAAAAGTCTTTTTTAGCTTACAATAAATTTGTAAATAACGATCACAAATTTGCATAATTTTTGAGAGATTAAGGTTAAGATTAGGTAAACTCATTTGCTCTAAATTAATACCAAAAACTAAGCTTATTAACTTTTTAATTTATGTCTCTAGTTCTACTTGATACCGAAAGATCTGACATTGATAGACTTTTACTATTAATTCATCATTTTTATCAACATTTTAACTATTCTTATCTTGAAACAGAAAAGAAAATAACTCTAGAACTTTTTTTTCAATCTCCTAATGCTGGTCGTATTTGGCTGATTCAAAAAGATGAAAATATCGTTGGCTATGTTTATCTTTCTTTCTATTTCAGTCTAGAATTTGGAGGATTTACTGCTTTTATTGATGAGCTTTTTATCTTACCTAGTGATCGCGGTCAAGGCATTGGTTCAAAAGTTATTAATCTTGTTGAACAAAAATGTATTGAACTGAATCTTAAAGCTATTCATCTAGAGTCAGAAAGGACAAATAATCGGGCAACGGCACTTTATTTAAAGTTAGGATATGTGGATTATAATCGGCGATTGCTGACAAAAAAATTATTAATTAAGTTAATCATTTAATTACATCAGATTCAAAATTATGGAAAGTCTATTTTTTCTTCTTATATAAACAACTAAATAACTTTTATTAATCTTATTATTAACAATTTTGACTAGATTACTTGCTTAATAATTGAACAATGGAAAAGACAATGAAAAAAAATTGTCACAAAAAGTTCATACCTTTGTCATATTCTTGTCAAACGCACCACCTATATTAAAAAATGTCAGCCCAAAATATTTTCCTAGATGCTCCTCATCGGGCTGACTTTCCTCTTTTGCAAAAACTAAATGTAATGATTATGAAAGACTATTCCTTAAATTCCAACAATTCTCGTTCTAATAACGGCTCAATTTCCAAAAAAACCTTAGCTTATCTGGGATTTGTTCTCTTTGGCATGGGAGTTGGAGTGAGCGGAACCTATGCCCTGACTAATCCTCAATTATTAAGTCTTATCTCTGAAAATCCGATTATTAAAACTGAAAACGCTAATTCTGTTAGTCCATCAAACTTAGCTGCCATACCCGCGCCGACAAATTTTGTGGTGGATGTGGTAAAAGAAACTGGGCCAGCAGTCGTTCGGATTAATGCTCAAAAAACAGTTAAAACCGAAGGACAGAATCAATCAAATGATCCCTTTTTCCAAAACTTTTTTGGTTCCCAAAGACCCCATTTCCCCGATACAAAAGTTGAGAGAGGAACAGGTTCAGGGTTTATCTTGACTGAAAATGGACAAATTTTGACCAATGCCCATGTGGTAGATGGAGCCGATGAAGTCACTGTCACGCTTAAAGATGGTCGTACTATTCAAGGAAGAGTCATGGGAACCGACCCCACAACCGATGTCGCCGTGGTAAAAATTGAGGCGGATAATTTGCCCGTTGTTAAAATTGGTAATTCTGACCGTCTGCAAGTGGGAGAATGGGCGATCGCGATCGGCAATCCTATTGGTCTAGACAACACCGTCACAACAGGAATTATTAGTGCTAGTGGACGCAGTAGCTCAGAAGTTGGTATCGGCGATAAACGAGTTGAATTTATCCAAACCGATGCTGCAATTAACCCAGGCAATTCTGGCGGCCCGCTCCTCAATGCGAATGGACAAGTCATCGGCATGAACACAGCAATTATTAAAAACGCCCAAGGAATTGGCTTTGCGATTCCTATTAATAAAGCTCAACAAGTTGCTCAACAATTAATTGCTAACGGTAAAGTCGATCATGCCTATCTAGGAATTCAAATGGTAGCAGTCACTCCTGAATTGAAACAACAATTAAAAGAACAAACTGGCGTGATTTTAAAAGGCGATCGCGGTGTAGCGGTGATAAAAGTCATGCCCAACTCTCCTGCTGACGTGGCGGGGATTCAATCAGGTGATATTCTCGAAAGTATCAATGGTGTAGAAATTAAAACTCCTAGCCAAGTCCAAGCATTAGTCGAAAAAACCAGCATTGGTTCTGAATTACCTTTAGAAATTTCCCGCGACGAAACTCTCGTCAAAATTTCGGTTAAAGTCGGCATTCTTCCAACTCAGAAAATGTCCCCAAACTAAATTTAGTCTTTATTAACTTTTAACCTCGTTTATGATTGGGATTGATCTTCTTTTTTGATCAATCCTAGTTTTTTTATAGCCAGTGTAAAGAGTCATCAAAAAGGTGAAAGTCAAGTCAATATCAAAGCTTATCAATTTCTTAACTTTGGCGATCGCCGATAACTCCTCGGAACTAAACAACGACATCAACCATTTTGAGTGCCTAATTTCGGTAAAAATAGACAACTTTAACGGGCATAGCTGAACCGCCAAAAATAAAATTGAGATTTTAAAGATCACTTTTTATAAAGTCGGCTCCAACTCAGTGTTAGGCTTTTTTATATGGATATGGTAATAGATTTAGGCTTTGAATAAATCGGTAATCTCGTTGATTCTTGGAGATGAAAGGGTAATTCCAGATTATTGCTGTGGCTGCGATCAAGCTATCGGCAATGAGTAACCCATGACTTAACCGATATAAGCGGAGCAAGTCAACTGCTTTGTCGCAAATAAGCTGGTCAATGGCAATTACGTCAAACTGTTGAAGAAATTTCTCTAGCGTCCGTAACTCTGACTTGTTAGCGCAGCCAACAATTAATTCCATTTGTGTAACTATGCTGATTGCCAATCTGGAAACTGATTTTAGCTCTTGCAGACAATTAACGGCTTCAGGAATACCACGACCAACATCAATGATTATGTCGGTATCTACGATAGTTGAACTAGCCATGAGATTTTCACCACTCATTTTCTCGCAAATTTCGCACCCAAGTAATACTCTCTAAGTCTTGACGATCACGCCACATTCCAATGAAGGGATCATTTATCAAATCACCATTTGGTAATGCAGATAGAGGTTCAGAATATATGTGCTTTTGTTTCAAAAAAGAGATCAGACTGACTACTTGGCTCTGTGCTTCCGCAGGCAAGGATAAAAGTTCACCTAGAATTTCTTGATTTGTCATGATTACAACCTCCAAACAGAACAAGATATTTTTGATTTAGGCTGGCTATAAATATAGCAATACTCGTTGGTTTACTGCTACTCGTTTAGCTTTACGCGCTTGCAGTTTTTGCCATGCAGAAGCATATTCAGGCTTTGGCGGCAACTTAGAAATATTCGCAATACGTTCTTTGTTTTTCTCTTTCCAATAATCCTGAATTTCCTCTGCTTGTTGCAAGACTATTTGATACTCTGATTCTACTTCTTCATAGTGAGCATCAATATAAGCAATGGCTACATCAAACTGCTCGTCAGTTAGATAGAATTGATGGCGAATTAAATGGCGCGGGTAACCTGCATGAATATAGTCCATTACTTGATACAAGGTTATTCTTGTGCCAGAAATTGTCAAACCACGCTCTGTTCGGGTAATTGCTGGTTTATTATCCTGATATAACGGCATATTAATAATTAGCTCCAATTGGTATTTGGTTGTTGCTCTTTTTTTATCATATCACCCCCAATTCTGTTCGCCTTCACACTAATAAAAATAAGGTGCGTTGGAGTAACAAGCCCTACGGCGATGCCGATTGAACTTTCAATTAATTTGTATTCGTTTATTTTTGATTAAAATTCTAAAATACGGACATTTCCCATTTATCGATAAATCTTTTTCATTATTCCCCTTTCTGAATTTAATTATTTCAAATTGGTCGGGATTAAACTTATGTAAAAATGTTATTGGTACACCCATAACTCCCTTGAAGTCTAATGGAATGTCTTGTGTTTTATTTACATTAATTCCATCATAATTGTCATATTTTGGATATTCAACTTCGTTCCCAAAATATCTTTTTGTCAGAACAATATCTTCATGTCGTTTTGATGTGTCTAAGTTTGTTAACCATAAACAATTATTTGGAGAAACTATTCTATTTCCAAAATCATCAATACGAGCTTCTGTTCCATAAAGTTCATAGTGTTCGGGAACAATGAAGCCAGAAATACCTCTACCAAGATTTATTCCTAACCACGCTTTGTTTTCTTTAATTAGTTTGAAAATTTCTTTATAGGTGATTGCATTAACATTGCCAACTATCAAAAACTTTTTATCGTATTTAACTAATTGAGCTACATATTCTCTGAATAATGAAAATGGGGGATTAGTAATAACAATATCAGACTTCTTTAATAGTTCAATACTTTCAGGACTACGAAAATCCCCATCCCCATTAAAGTAAACAATATCAGTTGAACTAGGTTTGTTTTTTTCTCTCCCTGTGCCTGTATATTCAAAGAAAAAACCATTTTCATCTTCTTCTGTATTAAATAAATCTCTTACTTTTTCTCGATAACAAGATGTTATTATTTTTTTTAGACCTAATTCCTTGAAGTTTGAGGCAAAATAATTTAAAAAGTTACTAATTCGGGGGTCATCGCAATTGCAATAAACGACTTTATTTTCAAAATGACTTTTATAATGTTGCAACTCACTTTCTATATCTGAAAGTTGTGTATAAAACTCGTCACTTTTTGATTTTTTGGCATTTTTTAGTAATTCATTTGTTGCATTTCTTGCCATTTTCAACCTTCTTTTAATTTAATAAATCTTTTGTTTTTAGTTATTTACTTTTGGTTATCTGATTAAATATTTCACTTCCTAATACTTGAAGAGAGGTTTTAGAAATTTCAAGCATAATATCAAACATTTCTTGGATATCCCATTTTTCTCCATTCCCTTGCGTGTATATAGAAGTTGCTTGAAGCATTATTGTTTTATCTTTGTGCTTGACAAACTTATTTTTACATAAACTGGTATTAATTGGCATTCCATAATTTGCAGAAGTTAATCTATCTAATCTATTTAACATTCCTGAATTATATTCCAGCGTTACAACCCTTCCATCGGGTCTTTTAATTGAAATAGTTTCTGTTAAAAAATTTGAGCCTTCAAGAAATAAGACATAAGGGAAATGAGATTCAGATAACATCAAATTAGCGATTTCAGATATGTTTTTATGCGACCTTTCTATTGCATTACCAGCAGCCATCAAGTCTTGATTATTATTCTTACCTACTAGTTCACCCTTTTTGATATTTTCAATATCTTTTCCTTGATGTTTAGCTTCTGATACTAAAACAATTCTCCAATTACCATTATCGTCTTTTACTTCTATTATTCCGCCATCAGGTTTAATACTTGAATTTGATACAAAAAGGGTTTGACCTAACTCAGGGTCAACCTTTTTTAATGCTTCGTTTATTTTTTCTTTTTTTATACCTGTTTTATATTGAAAAGATAATTGAGGAAACTCTTTTTTAAGTTGGTCAATAACAAGATGTGAAATTTCTTTAACTGTTATGTCGTGTGATTTTGCTCCAGCCCCAAATATACCAACTACACCTTTAGACTCTTTATGTTGATTTGTTAATCTTTTTGATTGATTTTTTTTAGACATATTGCATCTTTTCCTTACTCAAATTTTCTGGCTTCTGCTACACATAATGTCTGTATAACGACAGATTATACCGAAGCTTTCCTATATTACCCCAAATAAGGAGCTTATTCGGAATCTTTCTGTATAACACTCCTAAATAGCGCGATCGCAAGGAATATTTCCGTACAATGTTCCAAAAAGCGTGTTATGCCGATTAGCGTACTCTGTTATGAACTCATCTTTTTGACTTTGACAAGAGCGCGAAAGATTCGTGACACTAAATTTTTATCAGCAAAATAAGCAAACAAGCCGAAAAAAGCAGGACTAAATTCGTGATAGGATTAAGAATCGGACTATCGAGCTAACCTAGCCTTTTGATTTCATCGGGCGAAAGACGACCGTTGAGCGATCCTAACTCGTTTTGTCTTTAACCTTTGTGTACAGGAACCATGAAACATACATTGTCTGTTTTAGTAGAAGATGAAGCGGGCGTTTTAACGCGGATTGCAGGATTATTTGCCCGTCGGGGCTATAATATCGAGAGTTTGGCGGTAGGGCCAACAGAACAGTCTGGTGTGTCTCGCATTACAATGGTCGTTCCTGGTGACGATAATACTATTGAACAATTGACTAAGCAACTCTACAAATTGATCAATGTTCTCAAAGTTCAAGATATTACTCAAGTTCCCTGTGTTGAACGAGAATTAATGCTTGTCAAGGTCAATGCTTCCACGGCTAATAGAGCAGAAGTTATTGAACTAGTTCAGGTTTTCCGCGCCAGAATTGTCGATATTTCGGAAGAAACCGTAACTGTAGAAGTTGTGGGAGATCCAGGAAAAATGGTCGCTATTATTCAAATGCTCAACCGATTTGGGGTGCGAGAAATTTCGCGGACGGGAAAAATTGCTCTTGTTCGTGAATCTGGAGTCAATACTGAATATCTCAAATTATTAGAAACGAAGGTTTAAGAAGATTTTAATTTGCCATGAGAAAAATCTCTGTGCCAACTGACGGTCTGGTTAGTCTGGTTATTTTTTGTAGGCAAAGAAAGATTACAATCGAAAAATCTCACTTAAGAAAGTGGATATCATCGTTCCATTGGCTTTAAGCTAATAACTTATTGAAAGTGTAATTTGTAAACTGTTTAGGTTTTATTTTTTAAGGAAAAGGAAAATGTTTAAATTCGTCTGTGTGTGTGGATTGCTCAGTCTTTCAATCATCTCTTTGCCGATCGCGACTGATGCTCAACAAATTAATGCTCAAGCTCAGAATCAATCCACCGCTTCGGCTGAAGTTCCTTCGTTGGAATTGCAACAATTTGTGCAGGTATTAAAAAGATGGAAAAATATCGATCAAGAATCTCAAGGAAAAATGGTGCAAGTTATTAAGGTTGAAGGATTGAGTCCAGAGCGATTTGTAGAAATTTTGAAGCAACAACAAGCTCCTAATGCCTCTGATCCAGAACTTTCTGCTGATGATAAATCAAAAATGGAGAAAATTATTACTAAGTTCCAACAAATTGAGCAGGATGCAATTCCTAAAAAAGAAAAAGCAATTATTTCTCAGGGCTTAGAAGTTCAAAGATTTGCCCAAATTCAACGTATTATTCAACAAGATCCTACTCTCAAACAAAAAGTTCAAAAAATGATGGGAGAAGAACAAAAAGAACCGATACAAAAATAGGATAAGCTAATTTTAATTAATACTTAAAATATTAAAATTAGATTGTTATGGAACCCAATAGTTTGTTGGATTGGAGTTTGGGCGGTTTAGCTCTTTTAATTTTGCTAAGTGGGCTATTTATGTTATTAAATGGTGTTCGGAAAATGGATAAGTGATTTTAAATTCTGAATCAATTAATTAAAACATTATCTATCTAAATTTTGCTGAAAAATCTAACATGATATCTTCTATTTTCGACGAATCCCATTATTGGCTAAAAAATGCTCATGTTCCTGTTTGTTTGTTGGATCAAACTCAATTTGTAGCGCAAACAAAAGAAGGTTTATGCAATGTTGATTTAGAAATTAATGCTGGTATTATTCAACAAGTTATTGCTCATACCCAAACTGAACCAGATAAACCTTTTATTAATCTAGAAAAAAAGATTATTTTTCCTGGTTTTATTGATATTCACACTCACTTAGATAAAGGGCATATTTGGGAGCGATCGCCGAATATAGAAGGAACATTTGATGCGGCTTTAAATACTATTGTTAAAGATGTTGAAAAATACTACAAAGCAGATGATGTTTATCGTCGTATGGAGTTTGGATTAAAGTGTAGTTTCGCTCACGGAACAACGGCAATACGGACTCATCTGGATGCTTTTGGTACTCAGGGAGATGTTGCTTTTGATATTTTTCAAACCTTACAAAAAGAATGGCAAAATAAAATTATTTTACAAGCTGTTTGTCTAGTTAGTTTAGATTATTTTCCAACAAATCAAGGAATTAAATTAGCTGATAAGATGGCAGAAATGGGAACAGTTTTAGGCGGAGTTGCTTATAATAATCCCAATTTAGAAAATCAATTAGATAGAATTTTTCAGCTTGCTCAAGAAAGACAATTAAATTTAGATTTCCATGTTGATGAAAATGGTGATCCTGATTCTAATTGTTTACATAAAGTGGCAGAAGCGGCGTTAAGAAATGAATTTACAGGTTCTATTATTTGCGGACATTGTTGTAGTTTAGCAGTTCAACCATTAGCACAAGTTAATCAAACATTAGCTCTCTTAAAAAAAGCAAATATTGGCATTGTTAGCTTACCAATGTGTAATTTATTTTTGCAAGATCGGCAACAAAATCAAACTCCAATTTGGCGTGGGATTACTAGAGTTCATGAGTTAAAAAAAGCGGGAATTCCTGTTAGTTTTGCCAGTGATAATTGTCGAGATCCTTTCTTTGGTTTTGGCGATCATGATGGTTTAGAAGTGTTGAATCAATCTATTAGAATTGCCCATTTAGATACGCCCTATGATAATTGGTGTAGTAGTGTGACTAAAACCCCTGCTGAGTTAATGAATTTACCCAATTTAGGTAGAATTGAAACAGGATTAATTGCTGATTTAATTATTTTTAAAGCACGTTATTTTAGTGAATTATTTTCTCGTTCCCAGGACGATCGCGTTGTTATTCGTAAGGGTAAACAAGTTAATACAACTTTGCCTGATTACAGCGAATTAGATGATTTAATCTTTAATCTAGATTAATCCAGAACACCAAAATAATTTTAACTTTGAAAGAGAAATTTAAGGGAAGATTTCCTCCCCTATACTAACAATTTAAACCAATTTAATCAGTAATAGCTTTTAACAAAACATCAGTAAGAGACATATTCTTCATATCTTCAATTGTCACCGTATCAACAATATCAAACTTGGCTCCTGCTGCTTGTAATTGATCATCTAAAGCTTTCATAAACAGAGTTGCTTGCTTATCTCGCCCAACTTGAATCAGAGAAATAGCTAATTCTTCATCTCGATCAATTTTTTGACTGGCTTCAATAATAAGACGAATTACTGCTTTATGGTCTGTTGGTGCGCCATCGGTAATAATTAAAAAAGTTTCTCCATTGGGTTTCGTTTTATTAGCAGCTTTGCGTTGGAAAAAATTTTCTAGTCCATCTTGAAGCACACTTGCTAAATCGGTGCGACCCATCGGTTCATTGTCGGCATAGATACGAGCAACTTTATCGGAAGTAACATTGTCATATCGTCGAAACCGTCCAGAAAAAAGATACACAGTGATGCCATCGGGGTCAATTTCCTCGCATTTTTGTGCCAAGGCAACGGTTGACTCTTGCGCTATTTCCCAACGAGTTTTTCCATCGGCTGAGTCAGAAGTCGCCATGCTACTACTTTTATCAATCATTAGCGTATAGTCACGGTTTTCAAGAATAGAATTCTCACTCATTAGCTTGCTCCACAAATCGGGTTGACTTAACTTTTAGGTTACTATGAGTTTGAAAAAATGTCCGAGAGATCGCCTTCCAATCTAAAGTCAATACACTTATCTGAAAAATATCGTAGATTACCGTACTTTGCAACAATAAAAAGTAAGCAAAACAATTCAAAAGCAGATGTCTTTCAAAACCTTAAGAATTTTAGAAAGAAACTTGTATTTTTTCACCCGAAAGACCGCTTATTTCACGGAAATTAAAGCAAGCAAAATAAACCCAAAGCAAAAATGTTGAGCCTCTGAATATTTAATCTAAATTTTATGACTGAAATTAATTCTTCGATTCCCCCGCTCCAATCTGCCAAATTTCGCCAAAATTTTCCAGGTTTAAACAATAAATTTTATTTTAATTATGGAGGGCAAGGTATTCTTCCTCGTTCGTCTCTAGACGCGATTTTTAACACTTACCAATTTTTAGAAGATAATGGCCCTTTTTCGATTAGAGCTAATAGCTGGATTCAAGAAAAAACAAGCTTATTGCGCCATGATTTGGCAAAAGAATTAGAAATTCCTGCTGAAACCTTGACTATCACCGATAACGTCACTACGGGTTGTAATATTGTTCTTTGGGGCTTGGATTGGCAAGCGGGCGATCATTTGCTGATGACGGATTGTGAACATCCAGGCGTAATTGCGATCGCAGAAGCTTTGGTTGAACGCTTTGGCATTGTTTATTCCACCTGTCCTATTGAAAATACCTTAAATCAAGGCGATCCCGCTACCATTATTCGCGATCATTTAACTCCAAAAACCCGTTTAGTTTTGCTTAGTCATCTGCTGTGGAATACGGGTCAAGTTTTGCCTCTAGCTGAAATTATGCAGGTTTGTCGTCAATATCAGGGAGAATATGCTGTCCAAGTTTTGGTAGATGCGGCTCAGTCGGCGGGTTCTTTGCCCTTGAATTTGACTGAATTAGAGGTTGATTATTATGCGTTTACGGGTCATAAATGGTTTTGTGGGCCGTCGGGAGTGGGTGGTTTATATGTGAATCCTCAGCGATCCCAGGACTTGCAACCAACTTACGTGGGCTGGCGTGGCATTGAATACGGCAAAAAAGGCGAAATGAAGGATTGGAAGGCAGATGGAACTCGTTTTGAGGTTGCAACTTCGGGCTATCCTCAATTTGAAGGACTAAGAGCCGCGATCGCCGTTCATCGCCAGGCAGGAAATTCCAAAGTTCGTTATCAACAAATTTGTGAAAATAGTGGTTATTTATGGTCAAAATTAAGTAAAATTCCTCAAATAAATTGTTTAAAAACTACGCCGCCCGAAGCTGGATTAGTTTCTTTTCAAGTTGATAGTTCTTTTTCCCAAGCGTCGATTGTGCAAAATTTAGAAAAAGAAGGGTTTTTTCTGCGAATGATCGGCAATCCTAATTGTATTCGTGCTTGTTGCCATTATTTTACTTCGATTGAAGAAATCGATCAATTTATAAAGGTAATAGAAAAATTGTTTTAAACTTGTCTAAAGAGCGTTTTTATAAAAAATCTACATAGCATTATGAAGCAAAACTTAGCTAGAATTTCTCAATTTAATAACAGTATTTTATTGGCGATCGCGTTGGGTTTTAACTATTTAGGAATACAGTCTTTTGTCTTGGCACAAACGATTTTTATTGCCCAACAATCTTCCTCAAAAAGTGCTGTTCAATGGTATAATCAAGGCGTAGATCAATTGGCAGCAACGGATTATAATGGAGCTATTAAAAGTTTTTCTGAATCCATTCAATTAAACCCAAAAGATGCAGACACTTATTATAATCGGGGCTATGCCAAACATATTTTAGGAAATTATCGAGAAGCAATCCAAGATTATGATCAAGCTATCACTTTAAAACCTAAATTTGCCTACGCCTTCGGGAATCGTTGTTATGCTTTTTATCTCCTCAAAAATTATCAAAAAGCGATCACCGATTGTTCAAATGCTATTGAACTTAATCCCAAATATGCTGATTTTTATATTTATCGTGGTAATGCCCAAGATGATTTAGGGAAACATAAAACCGCGATCGCCGATTACAATGATGCAATTCGTTTGAATGCCAAACACGCCAATGCTTATTACAATCGAGGA
Source organism: Snowella sp. SOY_38_metabat_116 (assembly GCA_031396835.1). GTDB lineage: Bacteria > Cyanobacteriota > Cyanobacteriia > Cyanobacteriales > Microcystaceae > Snowella. Next base: position 11,550 of record JANNLO010000279.1, on the reverse strand, counting down.
CTCACTTATAATCGTTTAAATAATCATAATAAAGCCGTAGCCGACTATAGCAAAAGTATCGAATTTAATCCCCAATCAGCTGACGCACTATTTAATCGGGGTTTGACTTATTACACACTAAAAAATCCTTCAAAAGCGATCGCAGATTTGCAAGCGGCGGCTAAACTATTCAAGACTCAAAATAAAGAAAAAAGTGCGGAAATAGCTTTAGATACAATTAAGGAAATCAAAGTAACAAAATAATATTAATAATCTCTAAAACTCTTACTAGATCAAATTTCTAGAGTTATTTAGTAACCTATTTTTGATTTTATTTATCTATTCAAATTGCAATTTATATATATTTGCGATCGCGTTGTCAGTTTTTTTAAATTAATATTATTAAGAATAAAAAAGATCAAAAATTAATAATTAAGAACAGACTAATTATGAAGCTTTCTCAACTGATACACACAATGCAACAACCGAATTTTTATCCACATTCGGTAATTTCAAAAATTCAAGTTATTCAAACTCATATTTCTATTGTATTTTTAACGGGAAATTATGCTTATAAAATTAAAAAAAATGTTAATTTTGGCTTTGTAGATTATTCAACTCTAGAAAAACGTCATCATTTTATTCAACAAGAATTAGAAATAAATCAACCCATTGCACCCGATATTTATCTAGAAGTTCTTCCTATTAGTCAAGTGGGCGATCGCCTTATTTTAGATAATAATCAAAACATTATAGAATATGTGCTTAAAATGGCAGAGTTTCCTCAATCTTCTTTGTTAACTAATTTATTAGAAAAAAGTCAATTAAAAGACTTTCATCTACGGGAATTAGGAGAAGCAGTTGCAAACTTTCATCAGCAAACAAATACCAATAATTATATTAAAAGCTTTGGCACAATTGAAGTTATTAAAAAATCTATTGACGATAATTATCAAGCAACTCAAAAATATATTGGTATCGCTCAAAACTTGGAACAATATCAGCAAACTCGACAATTTACAGACAATTTTTTAATAGAAAAACAAGCTATTTTTGAAACTCGTTGTTTAAAAGATAAAATTCGCGAATGTCATGGCGATTTACACCTTAATAATATCTGTTATTGGCATCATAAAATTCAACTATTTGATCGTATTGAATTTAATGAATCTTTTCGTTTCGTCGATGTTATGTATGATATTGCCTTTACTATTATGGATTTAGACGTAAGAAAACGGCAAGATTTGAGTAATATTTTCCTGAATACTTATTTAGAAAAAACGGGAGATTGGGAAGGATTACAAGTATTAACTTTTTATCTTTGTCGTCAAGCTTATGTGCGTGCAAAAGTTACTTCAATGTTATTAGATGATCCTAATATTGATAACTTTGACAAAGAAAATGCCAAACAAACTGCCAAAAACTATTACAATTTAGGATGGCAATACACTCAATATTCCCAAGGAAAAATGATAGTCATGTCGGGTTTATCAGGGTCGGGAAAAAGTACGGTTGCTAACTATATCGCATCTAAAATTAATGCAATTCATCTACGTTCTGATGCCATCCGCAAACATTTAGCAGGTATTCCTTTAAATCAAGCAGGAGATAATAGTTTATATACCGCAGAAATGAATCAAAAAACTTATCAATCTCTGTTAGATTTAGCAATTGTATTAGTCAATCAAGGATTTTCAGTGATTCTCGATGCTAAATATGATCGACTTCATTGGCGATCACCTGTGATAGAAGCAGTAGAAAAAATGGGGATTTCCTTAAAAATTTTACATTGTCAGGCTTCATTAGAAACTTTACAAACTCGATTAACAGAAAGAAAAAACGATATTTCTGATGCAACTTCCGATTTAATTTGGCAGCAACAAGCAAATAATGATACTTTTAATGAAAAAGAACAACCTTACATAATTTCTATCAATACCGAAGCTAAAGATTGGCAATTAAATCTGGATTCTTGGTTAAACTAGAAAAACTGAATAATATTTTAATTTTATTATTAGCTAATACTAATCGCTCAATTCTTGCATGACAACTCAATTTTTAAATAATCGTTATCAAATTCTGGCAACCTTAGGCAGAGGTGGTTTTGGGGAAACATTTCTGGCGGTTGATACCCATATGCCCTCAGCTAGAAAATGTGTTATTAAACTGCTAAAACCTTTAGTAGAAGATCCAGAAATTCCTGAATGGTTAAAAGAACGTTTTCAACGAGAAGCTGCAATTTTAGAAGACCTAGGCGAAAATAATCCACAAATCCCTAGACTGTATGCTTATTTTACCGAAAAAAATAATTTTTACTTAGTACAAGAATGGATTGAAGGATTTACTTTAACTCAAAAACATCAACAACAAGGTAATTTTTCCTCGGACGAAATCCAAAATCTTTTGATTGGTTTACTGCCAATTTTAAATTTTATTCATCAACGTCGTATTATTCACCGCGATCTTAAACCCGATAATATTATTCTTCGAGCCAGTGATGATAAACCTGTTTTGATTGATTTCGGAATTATTAAGGAAGCGATGGGAACGGTGGTGAATCCCGATGGTCGAAGTGCTTATTCTATTGCTTTGGGAACGCCAGGTTATATGTCCTCTGAGCAAGCAGCAGGTCGTCCTGTTTATTCTAGTGACCTTTATAGTTTAGGCTTGACGGCAATTTTCTTATTGACTGGTAAAACGCCTCAATATTTAGAATCCGATTCTCGCACTGGGGAAATTCTCTGGCGCAAAGAAGCTCCGCAAGTGTCTTCTCAATTAGCCAAAGTGCTGGATAAAAGTATTCATTTTCATCCTCGCGATCGCTTTGCTTCGGCAGAAGAAATGTTAATCGCCTTAGTCAGTCGGATGCCCAGTAAAATTCAAAACAGCACCAAAGCCACCTTAGTTGTTGGTTCTACCTCTAATGGTCGATCTCGCTCTTCCTTAACCAGACTCACCACTGAAATAGACGAAGAACCTGAAAACAATAATCCTTGGATCACTTGGTTTGTAATGCCTTTAATCTTTTTAACTATTATTGTTGGTGGATTAGCGATCGGATTTTTAATAGCTAAGAAAAAACGGATGCAACCACCGCCTCTACCAATTGAAAGTATTGAACCTGCTCAACTGGAATCATTCCCAACTCCTACTCCTAGTCCTTCTCCTCGTCCAGTTATTGTCCCAACTATTAGACCAACTCCAATGCCGACACCAACACCGCCTCCAATTCCTTCTCCTACTCTTGTTCCCGAAATTTTACCGAGTCCTGATCCTGAAATAAGTCCCACTGTTCCCGAAGTTCCGAATGTATTAGAAAGTCCTATTCCTGAATCTTCTCCTGCGATCGCATCACCTCCTCTTACTGAACCATCTCCTACGCTTCCTTCTCCCAATCCTTCTCCGATCACAACTCCACTATCAACTCCTATTCCTGGAAATATTCCACCTGCTCCTCCTATAGAAGAAAAACCTCTTAATTAAGACAAATAAGATAACAAATTTTGATTTTTTTCGTTTTCTATGTCCAATAATTGACTTTAAATCTATTAACTTATCTCAGAAATTATGACTTTAATTAAACTTTTAAAATAAGTAAGAGTTAAGAATACATGGCTTATAACTTAGCAAGAAAATAAGTTTTAAGTATGAATAAATTGAGCTTACTTTTTGTTTTATAGATTTTTAAACAAATGAGACTCGTTGTTTAACATGAGACGTTTACGCTCCAAACCCCAACGATAGCCGCCTAGTTCTCCAGATTTGCGAATGACTCGATGACAAGGAATTAAATAAGCAATCGGATTTTTTCCCACTGCATTACCAATTGCTCTGACGGCTGTTGGATAATTTAAAATATCTGCGATCGCGCTATAAGTTGTGATTTCTCCCCAGGCAATTTGGAGTAGAGTTTGCCAAACTTGAATTTGCAAATTAGTTCCTTTTACAAAAAGAGTTAAAGGCATTTGATGTTGTGAGGAATCAGGGAAAAAAATTTGTTCAGATAAAGATTTTGTAGCTTGAGAATCATGAATAATTTCGGCTTTATTCCAAGATTGACTTAATTCTTGATTAATTATTTGTTGATTGCCTGAATCGAGAAAAGATAAGCCACAAATTCCGCCCGATGTCATAGCAATTAAGGCTTTTCCAAAAGGTGTTTCATGCAGACCATAGCGAATAGTTAACCCTGTTTGCAATTGCTCTGAAGAGATTTCTATTAAGTTTATTTGATTAAAAAGTCTGTTGGAATGCGATCGCCAATTAGTCAAGTTTTCGTGATCTAAAAAGTTTAATTGATTCATCATAAAAATTTTATTCAAGCTTTTTAAATTCAACTTAATCCATTTCTCGTCTACCTTCTAAAGCTCTTGCTAAAGTCACCTCATCAGCATATTCCAAATCGCCTCCCATCGGTAATCCAAAAGCAATTCGTGTAACTTTTGTAAAAGGTTTTAATAATTGTCCAACATAAAGCGTTGTTGTTTCGCCTTCCACACTGGGACTAATAGCCAAAATAACTTCTTTAATACCTTCCAAACTCACCCGTTTAACCAGATTTTTAATATTTAATTGTTCTGGGCCAATGCCATCCATTGGTGAAATAACTCCACCTAAAACATGATATTTGCCACTATATTCCCGTGTTTTTTCCAGCGCAATCACATCCCTAGAATCTTGGACAACACAAAGAATATCTTTATTTCGATGAGAATTACGACAAATTTCACAAATCGGTGTAGCTGAAAGATGAAAACATTCTTGACACAAACCAACTTGTTGTTTCGCATCCACTAAAGATTTAGCTAGAGCTTGAACTTCGCTTTCAGAACGTTTTAATATGTGTAAAGCCAAGCGTTGTGCAGATTTTGGACCTACACCAGGTAAACGTTGTAATTGTTCAATGAGACGGGCTAGAGGAGGTGTATAAATAATGAAATCTCCTGAAATTTTGATCTTATTAATATCTTATCATTTCTGCTATGAAACTATTAAAACAAATTAGTACAAAACAAGGACAAAAATTAATTGAAGAGGCGATCACAGTTGCTAAAAAAGGAGATTTACCGACTTATATTCCCCTTCTTAATCAGGCAAATGCTAATGATTACGCGCTTTCAATTATAAGTTTAGAAGGTGAAACTTTTAGAAGTGGTGATCGCTTAAAAACCTTCCCTTTGATGAGTTTAATTAAACCTTTTAGTTTACTCTATCTTTTATCTCATCAGGGAAGTAATTGGGTGTTTGAAAGAGTTGGTAAAAAGTCTTCGGATTATAGTTTTAATTCCTTAACTCAGTTAATTTTAGACCAAGGTTTTCCTCGTAATTCAATGATTAATAGTGGAGCTATTCGATTAGCAGATTTATTACCTGGAGAAACAAGTTACGATCGCAGTTTAAACTTAAAAAATTGGCTAAATCAACAAGCTCATTCCCAACTATTTTTGGATGAAGAAATGTTAGCTTCTGTAAGGTTTAAACCTAATAAAAAAAATCTAGCTTTAGCAACAGAAATGGCTAACAAAAGTAATTTAGAAAATATCGAAAAAGCCTTAAATACTTATAATCAAATTTGTTGTTTATCAGGAACAATTCAGGATTTAGAAAAGTTAGGAATGCTTTTAATGGGATCAGCAATTTCTCTTAAAAAAGAGCATTGTCAGAAAGTTCAAAGGGCAATGAGTGATTGCGGACTTTATGAAGCTTCTGCAAAATTTGCTCAAGAAATCGGTTTTCCAACCAAGTCTGGCGTAAGTGGTGTACTTTTATCTCTTATTCCCAACCAAGGAATAATTGCCGTTTATAGTCCACCTTTAGATCAAGAAGGTAACTCTCTGGCTGGATTATTTCTGATTAAAAAAATTGCCTCTATTCTACAATAAATTTCTGGATAAAAATCATGAAATTAAGCTTGATTAGTAATATTTTTAATTATAAAAAACGCTCTTTAAATTTAGAGAAAACTACTAACAAAAACTCTCTTAAATTAATTGATATAAAGTATTGCGTTGTTGATAGGGACGGTCTAAAGATTGAATAGAATCTTGCAATTGTTTGACTGTTAAACCAGTACCACCTTTTGCACCAGCCATCGTTGTAATATGTTCTTCCATCAAGGTTCCACCCAAATCATCACAACCCCAATTCAACGCTTCTGTTGCACCTTCTAAACCTAATTTAACCCAACTTGGTTGATGGTGAGGAATAAAATTCCCTAAATATAATCGTGCTACAGCCGTTAATAAAAGAGTATTAAATAAACTTGGTTGGTCTCGCCCGACTTGATTTTTTAAAAATTTTGGAGCCTCTTCTCCAACAAAAGGTAACAAAATAAATTCAGTAATTCGAGTAGGATAAATATTTTCTAAAGCAGTTTGTTGTAGCAATCGCAAATGCTCAAAATGTTGTACTTGTTGTTCGGGCGTTTCAATGTGACCACAGAGCATCGTACTAGTTGTTGGTAACCCCAAACGGTGAGCTAAACCGACAATTTCTAACCAAGTTTTGGTATTAATTTTTTCGGGACAAATTACTTTTCTTACCGAATCAACTAATACTTCCGCCGCCGTTCCTGGCATAGATTCAACTCCTGCTACTTGCAAAGATTGAATTACATATTCATAACTAAGTTGATCTTCTCGCGCAATAAATTGAATTTCTTGAGGAGAAAAAGCATGAAGATGAAGTTTCGGGAAAGTCTCTTTTAAAGCTTTTATTAATTCAAGATAATAACCCAAAGATGTTCCTTGATATTTTGCTTTAGGATTGAGTCCACCCTGCATACAAATTTCTGTTGCACCTTCTTGAACAGCTTCTTGAGCCTTGGCTAGAATTTGTTCAGTTGCTAACCAGAATGAACCGCTTTCTTGCTCATCTCGACGAAAGGCACAAAAACTACAATGTTGTTCACAAATATTAGTAAAATTAATATTCCGATTAATAACATAAGTTACCGTATTACCAACTTGTTGATACCGCAATTTATCTGCTGCTAAACGAATTAAATTAATATTTTCAACATTAGTTTGTTTCAGCAAAAATACAGCTTCATCCGCCGTAATATTTTCTTGATTAATCGCTTTATTTAAAACAGTTTCTAACGATTGAATCTGAGGTTGAGCTATTAAAATCATTGGCTTATCCTAAATTTTATAATTAATTATTGTGGTTGACATTTTCCAGCGCGAATTAAACCCACCCGATGGGCGATCGCCTCTTCATTACTGATAAATGGCCCCCAAAATTTTAAATTTTCTGACAATTGCTCATCCCAATATTCAATAATCTGGCAATGATTTTCAGAATTTTTTACAATATACCAATTTCCTTTTTTATTCATAGCATTTATCTTAAAATAAGAAGTCTAAACTGTTATTTAAAATAGCTTTCTAGTTCTATTTTACAGGTACTCTTGAAATTGAACAATAATTACTAAGATTACTAAATCTATGACAATTTCAAATTCGGATTTGAGCAAACCTATTCAACGATTATTTAAGTTATATCTTTATGGGCGTTGGTTCTTCGCCGCGATCGCCTGGTTGATTTTAGCACCTTGGGCAATCTGGCAACTAAAAGATGATATTGCGCTCATTAACGAGTATTTTACTTGGGTTGCGGTGCGCTATAGTTTGGCGTTTCATCTCATTCCAGTATATTGTCTTTTTTTCTGTTTTGGCATGACAGTTTCAGTCTTAGTTCGACATATTATTTATATTTTAAAAGGTCTTTCTCCAAGAGAACAACTTCGTTTAGAAAATCAGGTTAAAAAAATTCAAGCAACAGGGCCTAAACATCCTCTTTGGAAATGGATTTATAGATCCTAAAATGTTTTATTAATCTCAATTATCGCTCACTCAAAATAATAATTACTGCTGCATCTTTTCCAAAATTGCAACTGCTGTAGGAGATTTGCGAGTAAAATAATTAAAAATTAATAATTTAAAAAATGAGTCGAGAATTACGGGAAAAGTTGCAATAAAAAGATAAATAAATTGACGATTTTCAGGTAAACCAAAATGACTAAAAATACTACCTAAAATCACTTCCCAACCTTCAGCAGAATGGAATCCGACAAAGATATCGGTTAATAGAATAAAAATAAATACCTTAGTAATATCATTTAACCCTAAAAAAGACCGACTTAGAAATTGTCTAACGATTTTAAATTCTCGTTTAAAAACAGCAAGCAAGACCGCAAAAACACCAATAGAAGTTAAATCAGCGAATAAATTTTTTAAACCTGTCTGATTTTTTCTAGCAGCATCTTTCGCAAGTTCTTGAGCTTTTTCTTTGAGTTTTTTATGTTTTTCTAAATCTGTTAACGGTTCGCCGACACCTAAAATTTCTCTGATTTCTAATGATTCTTTAAATCGAGTAAATTCCTCAAGCTTTTCATCGACAATTTCTTCACTGACCTTAATTTGATTAAACTGCTGATTTTCTACTAAAAAATGATTAATTAAAGGACTATAAACCAAGTTTCTGCTAATAACTTGAATACTAAAAGGAACAAGAATTAAAAGTACCAAAAATCGAATAGCAATTCTACGTTCCTGTCGTAAATTTCGCAGTTGTTGAATAACTTTTTGTTCATATTCTGGAGTTAATTCTCGATTCAAATTAAAAAATCCAGCAGATTCCCTAAAATTAGTTGCAGCAGTTAAAGATTCTGGTAAATTAGCCTGATTCGTAAGCGGTAAACTTGGCTGGTTCATACTAGATTCTACCTCAGAAATCAGTATTTCCTCTATATTTTGGCGATATTTAGCAATAACTGATTCAATAAAATTTAATTTGGTTAAAATTTCTTGTTCCTGACTGTTGGCTAAATCTGGTTCAGAAGAAGGCGTAAAAAAATTACCGAGACGAAACTGGGTTAAATTTACTCGAATTTGGGCTAACTCTCGGTCTAAGCTACTCTTAAAATATTCAAAAATACTCTGCCCGCGATCGCTGTCGGGAGCAATTTTCTGACTATTAAAATGTTTATCCTCAATGTTTTTAATAATTATCGCTTGTTGATAAGCTTGATCTAATGCCTTAAGCGATCGCCGATTAAGCCATTGATTAGTTCGATTTAACCAAATAGACAAGGCCATGATCTCAAACCTACTGCTCTACAACTTTTTTTGTGACTGAACTTTCATCCGTAATCAGCGCACCATCACGAAGTTCTAAAATCCGAGAAACAGCAACTTTTTCCCCCGCATTAATTCCTGAAAGTACCTGATAGAATTGATCCTGAATATTGCCCACATTAACAGGCTTTTGCTTGGCAACTAATCTGGCTTCTCCCTGACTCGGTTTTCCTGCCTCGGCCACAAAAACAAATTTCTGGGCACCAACACTAGTAATCGCGCTGGTAGGAATCAAAAGTCCTGGTTGACGATTCCAAATGAGCCGAACTCGTACATATTGATTGTTGCGCAGCGTTCCATCATTTTGGAAAAAAACTTTAGCCAGAATAGATTGAGCATTTTGATCAACTGTTGGTGAAATAAAGCGAATTTGTCCTGTAACACTCGGTTTTCCATCTTGCTGAATAATTTGAGCCGTTAGCCCATTTCGTAATTGAGCAGCCCGTTCCGTGGGGATATTAATATTCATTGCCATCACGGAATTATTAGTAAGTGTGGTGAAATTTTCTCCTTGTCGGACATAATCTCCAATTTTCAAGAAAATATTGCCCACAATGCCATCAATCGGCGCGACCACTCGATTAAAAACCAAATCTTGGGATGTTGAGCCTAATTGTCCTTTAGCTTGATAAATAGCAGCATTTTGGCGATTAATACTGGCTCTGGCGGCGGAAACTCGTTGTTCTGCGGCTCGAAGATTGTCTTGAGATTGGGTTAGGGCAGCTTTGGCGGCGTTAATACTAGCTTGACTGGCCTGACTGGTTGCCTTGGTTGCTTGGACTGTTTTTTGAGCGGCATCAACTTGATCTTTGGCATTTTGAAGTTCGGTGGTTTTGTTGTCTAAATCTTGTTGGGGCTGAACTCCTGTTTCTACCAAAAATTTAGACCGATTGAAATTAATTTCTGCGAGCTTTAAAGTTGATTGGGTTCGTCTGAGATCGGCTTCTCTGGTTTTCGTCACTTCTTCAGAATTAGCTAAATTGGCGATCGCGTTGGCAATATTTGCTTGTTGGGTAGCAATTTCTGATCTAGCGGCATCTCTTTGAGCTTCTACTGTTCTGAGATCTGCGTTACTACCTTCCAAATTGGCTTTTTGAATATTGACATTGCCGACGGCCGCATTAACCTGTTCTTGCTGTTGAGTAGGCTCTAATAAAATAATCGGATCGTTTTTTTTCACTGTCTGTCCATAGGCGACAAAGATTTTCAAAATCCGACCATTAATTTGCGGTGCTAATTGAACAAAACCATCAGAAACTAAGTTCCCAACAAAATCACTACTATCTATAACTGTTTGCGGTTCAACTTGCTGAAGTTTGACGGAAATGGCTCTGGGTGCAGCAGCTTTCTTTTTTTCACCACCACAGGCCGTCGTCAGCAAGGAAAGCATTAAAACCAAACTAAAGACTTGACGAGAAAAAAGAGAGTTAGCCATCGGTGATACTAAGTTTGTTGAATCGAAAAAAGTTAATTAATTAGCGGTCAAACAATAAAGTTTCGCTGAATAATCTGATGCCAAAAAAGCAAAAGAAAAAATTAGACTACGGTAAATTTACTCGATTTATGTTGACACTGCAAGCAGAATCTCAGAGCGTGATTTGGGAGAAGTTTGGGAGAGAAACAAAGTTTTAATTTTTGGTAGCATTTTTCTAGCCAAGATTAAAGAACAATTTTTAGTCTTGTTAAGAGCTTTTCTTATTTTAATAGTTCTTTCGGTGGCGCACTCATTAAATCGGAATTTTTAAGCAATACACTAAAGATCAACTAAAAGACAGGGCTTACAACTTTTTTTGGAGTCAATTAACAATACGATATTTTAATCGATTATCTAATTCTGCAATATCTCTAAAATTTAACACAGCCTTGCCACAATCTTCGAGATGACAATTATTTTAATAATGCGAAAAGAGGACTCCCGCTCTTAGCCGACAAGTTCAACGGCGAGATTAATTTTTGCCAACTAACTAAACTAAGCAAAGCGAATCCTTCAAGGGAAGAATAAGCTAGAATTTAAGAGGATTGGTAAGGCGCGTAAGCTGTTTCAGGGGCAGCCCATTCCCCAACTTTAGTACCTCGGAACAAATATCCACCCAACTTAATGTAATGGTGACGGGTCTAGCAAGTTAAAGAATTGATAGCATGGTCAAGCTCAACTAAAAAACCAGAATTTAGAACCTTCTGCTGTCGGGCAGCCAGTAGAAGTAAAAAGAAAATGCTTGTGGATTCGGTCTGACGGGGATTTAATTTTTCTAGAAGTTAAGTCTAGTTAAGAGGAGTAGAAGCAAGAATCCTTCGTTATAGTCTTTGATTTAACCGTGGGAGTGTCAACTAAGAAGATTGTTCTGGTACAGTTGTCTCCGATTTTTGCTACACTGTTTTTAGCATGGGCGACTTAATTGGTCGTCTGTCCCTATCTTGAAAAAATTTCGAG
>JANNLO010000233.1:0-8987 GCA_031396835.1 Snowella sp. SOY_38_metabat_116 | reverse complement strand
GAGAATAAAGCAATTTTTGTAAGGTCTGAAAAATTAAACGTTCTAGGGTTTTTTTCGCTTCAGGAATGCTTAACTGACAGTGTAAATAATCTGCTTCAGAGGCGATCGCAGTTAATTCTTCCAAATGATTAGCAGTAAGTTTAGGATCATTAATAGAGTGTTCTAAATTAGCAATAACCTTCAAACACCGATGGGCGATCGCGATATCTGCTGCCACTTGTAACTCTTGGGGAACAGGTAATTCATCTTTTTGAAACGCTACTAAAATACTATAATTATCGCGATAAATTTGGGTATAAAGTTGATCTAAATGCCTCTTAGTTTTCTCGGTTAATAATTGCATAATGCGATGGCGTTCTTCCGCAAAAATATCCTGCAGATTAAAAGATTGATAACCAAAAACTTCACTCATACTGAGAATAATCTTAGCAGAACTGGCTAATTTAAGCGAAGTAAAAACCTGTTCTTTTAATTTACTATAGGCACTACGACTTTTAAATAATTGAATACAACAATGAAAATCCCAACCGCCTAAATGTAAAACTGCAAAGGTAAAATGATGACTTTCCCAAGTAATTGCTGAGGTTAATTTCACCTGTCCAACTGCTAATGTTAACGGGCCAAGTTGTTGTTTTTGATAATCTAATTGTTCGGTTTGATAGCAATAAATAGATTCTTGATGAGCATAATTCGTAAAAAGAGAACTGATGGCATAATGGGCTGCTACTTGTTCAAAACTAATTTGGGCGGTAGTTACTAATTGTTGATAAACCGCTTCTCCATCTTTAAAAACTTCAATATTACTATCTGCTAAGGCTAATTGAGAGACAAAATTATCTTCTAAATGAATTCCCGTGACTTCAGCACCTAATTCTATTGCTCGCGACGCATAGCGCAAAACTTGTACTCCTTCTGGTCGAGAGATTTCTTCAAAAAACCAACCGCAACTGGTAAACATTAACAAACTATGACGCTGCATTTCTAGTAAACGCAAAGCATCAATTTTTTCTATTTGCGAAAGAGGATAAAGTTGATGATTGGTAAGAAATACTTCGATTTTTTTAGGAGAACGATTTAGAATCACCTGAATATAATCTTCTCTCGTTTGCCAGGGATCATTAAATAATTTCTGTCCTGCTGCTAAATAAAGTTTTATTAATTCATCGCGGAGCCAATTTAAACTATCTCGAAGCGGTCTGCGCCATTTTTGATGCCATTCTCCGCCACCGCCACAACCGCAATTATCTTGCCAACGATCAACACCATGAAAACAACTCCAAGCCGTCACAGGTTTAAGAATTACTTCCCATTGGGGTGGAAATAAACTGAGATAATGGGCAAAATTAGTGACTATCCAGCCTCTTTTGGGAAATTCGGTGGTAAACGCATAGGCTAAACATTTTTCAGTTCCGCCTTTATGATGTCCAAAGGTTTCCCCATCAGTTGCCACGCTAATTAACTGAGCAGGACGATGATCTCCTTTGACAGCTTGACCTAATCTTTTTGCTAAATGATCGGAGCTACTGAGAACATCATTAAAGCCCATATCTCGCGAAATTGGGCCATCATAAAAGAAAATATCGATAAAACGACCATCAGCAATAAAACAGCGATAGGGACGAGTTGGATCAATTTGGGCACCACCAACTTCATACCATTCGGACTCGGAATCCTGTTCACTAGAAAAAGGGCGACAACGTTCTGCTTGGGAAGGAGCTAAAACAATAAAGCGAATATTTTCATCAATTAAGGCTTCTAAGGTGTCATAATCAACTGCCGTTTCTGCTAACCACATTCCTTCGGTTTCGCGCCCAAAACGATGTTTGAAATCAGCTTTTCCCCAGCGAATTTGGGTATATTTATCCCGTTTATTCGCCAATGGCAAAATAATATGATTGTAAACTTGGGCGATCGCATTTCCGTGTCCATTTAGGCGATCGCAACTTTTATAATCAGCTTCAATGATGCGTTGATAGGTTTCGAGGTCATAGCCTTCGAGCCAAGACATGAGCGTCGGGCCAATATTAAAACTTAAATATTCAAAGTTATTAACAATTTTTAAAATCTCACCGCGATCGTTAAGAATACGAGCAAAAGCGTTAGGACGATAACATTCCAAGTAAATGCGTTCATTCCAATCATGGCAAGGAGAAGAACTGGGTTGGCGTTCAATCGTATTTAAATAAGGATTTTCCCTGGGCGGCTGATAAAAATGTCCATGAATAGTGACATAAATTTCTGTTTCTGTTGGCTGGAGAGGAGTTATAAATTCAGGATTAGTAACAATATTAGAAGATTTTTGGAGTAGAGTTGTCATAAATTTTTACAAAGATTTAAGATTCTTTTTGAGAATTTAGAACTAAGAATATTTAGGCTTGGCAATTAATTAAGACAGAGTAGATCTTTATTATTCTAACCTAATTTCAGAGTGAGGATAATTCCTAATTATTATTAAGTATTAAAAGTTAAAAGTAAATAATCATAAAGCTTATCAAAAATCATAAAAAGATAAAATAGTTATTAGTCATAGTGATAAATATATTATTTACTTAAAATATAGACAGAAAAATTGCACAATACTTTTAAAAAATATCAGAATAAAATAACATAAAATAAAGCCTATAAATCTTTATGTGCAAACGGTTTAGCATCTGTGCCACTATAGGTTTCTACTAGATGACCATGCCCGATTAATTGATATTTATAAGTCACTAATCCTTCTAAACCAACGGGGCCACGAGGAGGCATTTTTTGGGTACTAATTCCCACTTCTGCGCCAAAACCATAACGAAAACCATCGGCAAAACGGGTGCTGCAATTCTGAAAAACTCCCGCCGCATCTACTTGATTACAAAAAATTGCCGCATTTTCTAAGTTTTCTGTGACAATTCCTTCCGTATGTTTCGAGCCATAAGTTTGAATATGAGCGATCGCTTCTTCTAGATTATTCACAACCTTAATCGATAGTATTAAATCCGAATATTCTGTTTGCCAATCGGTTTCAGTTGCCGCCAAAACAGAAATAATTGATTGAGCTTTTTCATCACCTTTAAGAATTACCTGTTTCGAGATTAAAGCATCTGCTAATTTTGGTAATAATTGTACGGCAATTTTTTCATGAATTAAAAGAGTTTCAATTGCATTGCAAGCCGCAGGGTATTGAGTTTTAGAATCAATAGTAATTTGAATTGCTTTCTCAAAATCTGCCGATTCATCTAAATATAAATGACAAATTCCATCAGCATGACCTAAAACCGAAATCTGAGTATTTTGCTGAATATAACGAACAAATTCATTGGAGCCTCTAGGAATAATTAAATCCACATATTTTTCTAGACTTAATAATTCTTTAATTTCTTCTCGCGTCGTTAACAATTGAATCGCATTAATATTTATTTTAGTCTTTTCTAAACCACGTTTAATCACTTTAGTTAATACTTGGCAAGAATGAATTGCTTCTTTTCCTCCTTTTAAAATAATGCCATTTCCCGACTTAATTGCTAAACTAGTAATTTGAATTAAGGCTTCAGGACGGGCTTCAAAAATCACGCCTAAAACACCTAAAGGACAACTGATTCTTTTTAATTCTAAACCTTTATCTAATTCCCGATTAATGCTAACTTCACCGATAGGATCAGCCAATTTTTGCACATCCAAAACGCCTGTAATAGTAGCTTTTAATTTGCTTTCACTTAATTTTAATCGGTCATAAAGTGGCTTAGAAATATTGACCGATTGGGCAGTTTGACAATCTAATTCATTAGCTGCTAATATTTCTGGAATAGCACTTTCAAGAGCCTCTGCGATCGCCGCGATCGCCTGATTACGATCAACACCAGAAAGAACGGCCAATTCACGAGCCGCTTGTTGAGTCTTTTGAGCAATTTCTAATAAGGATTCTGCAGGAATAATAGTAGTAGCCATAAAAATTTAATTGAATCTAGAGATTTATTTGAGAATATAAAAGTATCATAAGGGAAAATAATTAATTTTTACTTACTTACCTGTTTATTTTATGATTTTATAGTATCTTTTATTTTTCTTTTATATATAAAATTTAAATAAAACTTATTTGTTGAAGTTAATTGATTTTATACAAACGCCCAAATCTACAGGAGATTCTTCACTAATTCTTAGTATTTTATCTTCTGATAGTACCTATATAGCCTAAACTTCTGAATAATATATATTTTCTTTTAATGGCATCAATAAGCATGATTTTAGCCTTAATAATTATAGCAAGTTTCTCATTGACTATTTGGATATTATTATTATTATTTTGGGGACAGTTTTGGCGAGCCGATCAAAGACTAGAAATAACTAATCTTAACTTACCAAGTTATCCATCTGTTTGTGCAATTATTCCTGCAAGAAATGAAGCTGATGTTTTACCAATTAGTTTACAATCTCTTTTAAAACAAGATTATCCTGGACAATTTTCGATCATTTTAATTGATGATCAAAGCATAGATCAAACAGGCAAAGTTGCTCAAAATATTGCAGAAAAACTGAATCAATCGGAACGTTTTATTTTAATTTCAGGTCAAGCTTTACCCACAGGATGGTCAGGTAAATTATGGGCAATAGAACAAGGAATTCAATTTGTTAATAACAAGGAATTAAAGCCCGATTATTTCGTATTTACAGACGCTGATATTGAACATCATGCAACGAATTTAAAAGAATTAGTAACTAAAGCAGAACAAGAATGTTTAGCATTAACTTCCTTAATGGTTTTATTACGTTGTGAAAGCTTTTGGGAAAAGTTTTTAATTCCAGCGTTTGTCTTTTTCTTTCAAAAACTTTATCCGTTTTCTTGGGTTAATAATCCCCAAAATAAAATGGCAGCAGCAGCAGGAGGATGTATCTTAATTCGACGCGATCGCCTAGAAGAAATTGGCGGTATTTCGAGCTTAAGAGAAGCACTGATTGACGATTGTGCCTTAGCGCGAAAAATAAAAGAAATTTCTACTCCCGATTCTTCGAGTGCAATTTGGTTAGGATTAACTGAAAAAACTAAAAGTTTACGAGCTTATAATTCCCTAGAAACAATTTGGAATATGACCGCTCGTACTGCTTATACCCAACTCAATTATTCTCCCTGGTTACTGTTAGTTACTTTAGTGGGAATGAGTTTAGTTTATCTCGCGGCACCTTTTATTTTATTGTTAGGAATTAGCTTTAAATCTAGCAGTTTAATTATTATTAGTAGTTTAACTTGGCTATCAATGGCGATCGCCTATTTTCCCACCTTGAAACTCTATAAACTTTCCCCATTATGGGCATTAAGTTTACCTTTAATTGCTTTTTTATATAACCTAATGACCCTCGATTCTGCCCTAAAATATTGGCGTGGTCAAGGCGGCAATTGGAAAGGGCGAGTTTATCCCAAAAATTAATTCTGAAAAAGATAATTTTTCAACGTTTGGCGCATGGTATCAATTGGCACAGGTTCATTTAACCACAATTTTAAGGCGGCGGCTCCCTGCTGGACTAACATTTCTAGCCCATCAATTGTTAAATTACCTTGACTTTGAGCTTGTCGTAAAAAACAGGTGGGACTGGGAGTATAAATCAAATCATAGGCGATCGCAGTTTTAGCTAATTTTTGTAACAATTCTTCAGATACAGGAGATTGATCCGTATTAGGAGCCATGCCAATAGGAGTCGTATTAATCAATAATTCAGTCTGAGGAATTAACTGACCTAAATTTTCCCAAGGATGAACCGAGACGACCGCCTTCAAATTTGATTTTTTCCAACTTTCATGAAAAGCAGCTAATTTAGCTAGATTGCGACCCACAACTTCAATTTTAGGGCATCCTAATTGCGCCAATCCCACCACAACGGCTCTAGCTGCCCCACCAATTCCCAGAACAATCGGTCGAACTTGGTGCCAATTACGATCTAAAGATTTTAAAGGAGCAATAAACCCTTCCACATCCGTATTGGTTCCTTGCCATCCCGCCTCCGTCCACAACACGGTATTAACGGCTCCCACTAGTTGAGCAGTCGGAGTAATTTCAGTCAAAAATGGAATAATAGCCTGTTTATGGGGAATCGTAATACTAAATCCCACCAAACCGAATGCTTGAAATCCCGCGATCGCAGTTTTGAGGTTTTCAGGTCTAATCGGAAAAGCAACATAGACATAATCTTTGCTTAATTTTGCTAAAGCCGCATTATGAATGAGCGGAGAAAGGGAATGGGTAACTGGATCGCCAATAACTCCCAAAAGTTTAGTTTTGCCCGTAATTTGCTGCATAGTTTAGTCTGAACAAAAAGTTTGCAGAATGATTTTAATTTTAATCTATGATATAGTAAGAACCTGTACGGACGTATAGCTCAGTTGGTTAGAGTACATCGTTGACATCGATGGGGTCACTGGTTCGAATCCAGTTACGTCCATAAAATAAGTGAATTTCGGTCCTATTGCATAAATATTAGATGCTAGGATAAGGGATTTTCTGAAAATAAGAAATAATTGATTCAAGTAGGAAATTTTACGATAGACTCGGACTTAAGAGCCTCTTAATATCCCCTTGGAGTCCCATGCTTGGTGTACCGTACCATTTAATCGCTTTTATCATCTCTGTCGCCGTTGTTTGGCTGACAACCCCTATTGTTAAACGTATTGGACTTAAGGCGGGCTATGTTGACCGTCCCAATGAACGTAAAATGCACCAACGTCCGATGGTTCGTTTGGGCGGAGTCTCTATCTTTGGTGGTAGCTTAATTGCCCTTTTGATTGTTTGGTGGTCAGGAGGATTTGGTTTACTTCCACCCAATAAAGAATGGGAAATTTGGGGCGTGACCTTAGGAGGGATCGCTTTTTTTGCGATTGGTTTAATTGATGATTTGTTTAGCCTGAGTGCGTCATCTCGACTCGTTGCCCAAATCGGGGTCGCTGCGATCGTTTGGACGATGGGAATTCGTATTGATTTTTTAACCCTTCCCTTTGCCGATTTAATTCATTTAAACCTGCTAAGTCTGCCGATAACGATTATCTGGTTGGTCGGAATGGCTAATGCGATTAATTGGATCGACGGTTTAGATGGTTTAGCTGCGGGGGTCTGTGGAATATCCGCCGTTGTTTTGTTGATTCTTTGTCTATTTATGGAACAATCCGCCGCCGCTTTAGTTGCTGCTGCCTTGGCTGGGGGAGCATTAGGTTTCTTGCGATATAACTTTAACCCTGCCCAAATTTTTATGGGAGACGGAGGCGCTTATTTTATGGGTTTCACTCTGGCTGGAGTTGCGGTCATTGGCTTAGTTAAAATTGCGGCAGTAACAACCGTTGCGGTAACGGCGGTACTTCTGCCCTATCTGGTCTTAGCGGTTCCCATTCTGGATATGTCAGTCGTGATTTTGTCCCGTATCAAAAAAGGCCAATCTCCTTTTGTTGCAGATAAAGGGCATTTACATCATCGCCTTATTAAAGCAGGAATTTCCCATCGTTTAACCGTTTTGTTTATCTATGCGTTAACACTTTGGGTTGGAAGTTTGGCCCTGGGCTTTTCTAATATTCCCAGTGGTTGGGGATTTGCGATCGGCGCGACCTTTTTGTTGATTTATTTGGGTTGGCAAGTCTGGCGGAATAGTCGCAAGCTCAAAGATTGATTTTATTCACCCATTTCCATTTATCTTTATATCTTCTCTCTTTTAAAAATTTCTTTTTTACTGCTTAGTGAAATCTTTTAAAACTCCCAAGATTGTGTATTCTGGATCATGTTTATAAACTTTTTTATCTACTTTAATTAATAATTCAGAATGAAAAAGTTTACAAATTGCTCTATCAGAATCTCTAAACTTTGTAGCAGTTCTTTTTTTATATTTTTTAGTTAATTAGTTTACTGATCTGGATGAGATATTTTCTAACAATTAAGTTTGAATTTAAAGACCCGCATTAGGTCTAATTAACAGGATAAAGGATAAATCTTTAATCTTATTTGGTATTCGCGTAAAAGCGATCGCGGTTTAAATTTTCAGATTTTAAATCAAAGCGATCGCATTTAGAAATGTTAGGAATAAGAGAGAACAAGCAAAATCATTATATAATCATTGATTATTGAGTTATCTTCTTGAATAATGCTTTCTGAACTTAAAAAATTGAAATCCTCTCGAATTATTAGGGATAACGGGCGGATTCAAAACGCCCTGTTATCCCGTCTCTGTAAGGGATTCAAGCGATAAAGTTGATAAATATAGAACAATCCCGTGATAGAGTTGAAAGTACCACCTGACAACCTAATCACGGGATCGAACCGAATATCTTTTGCCCGACCAAAAATCGGACTGTAAACCCATTATACAGTCTAAGCGCGATCGTGTAAAAGACTGTGCGCCTGCTTTAAGTGACGTTTCCGAGAGGGATAAGCCTTGGGATAAGCATAGAGCCAATTCTGACAGGGCAGCAGGTCATTATAGGAATACTGAAGAGTTTAACCAGTATGCGACAAGGATTGACTTCTGTAGTCAATTACTAGATTTTAAACTGACTCCAAAGGCTACCGAAGGCTCGTTTAAACTGAAGTTATCATCGGCTAAATTTTGCCGTGTCAGACATTGCCCTGTCTGTCAGTGGAGGCGTAGTCTTATGTGGAAGGCAAGAGCTTATCAAGTTTTACCTTTGATTGTTGAAGCTTATCCTAGTTATCGATGGTTGTTTGTCACGCTTACTCTTAAAAATTGTCAGATTGGGGAATTGAGAGAAACCTTGACATGGATGCACGATAGTTTCAAGCGCATGACCAAGCTTAAAAAGTTTCCTGCTATTGGTTGGCTGAAGTCAACTGAGGTCACTAAAGGTAAAGACGGTTCTGCTCATCCCCATTTTCATTGTCTGTTGTTGGTTAAGTCTAGCTATTTTGGGAAGGATTATATTAAACAATCTGAATGGGTTGATATGTGGCGTCATTGGTGTCAACTTAAGAAAAAAGACCTAATTTTCAAAAAAGAGGAAAGAAGGTTGCAGAGACGGAAAAAAG
>JANNLO010000231.1:0-36632 GCA_031396835.1 Snowella sp. SOY_38_metabat_116 | reverse complement strand
GCGGCGGCACGCGCGATTGCGTATCGCGGCGCGGGCACGATTGAATTTATCGTCGGCGAAGACCGTCAGTTCTTTTTTATGGAAATGAATACTCGGATGCAGGTGGAGCACCCGATCACCGAAATGATCACCGGCGAAGATCTGGTCGAATGGCAGCTGCGTGTGGCTGCAGGCGAGCCATTGCCGCTTAAGCAGTCCGAGATCATCACCGGTGGTCACGCCATTGAAGTTCGCATCTGTGCCGAAAATCCGGCCAACGATTTCCTTCCCGAGACGGGCAAGATGCATGTTTTTGCCACGCCGGTGATTGCAGACGATGACGACGTGCGGCTCGATACGGGTGTCGTGTCGGGTGACGAAATCAGCGTCTACTACGACCCGATGATTGCCAAGCTGATCACGTGGGGCGAGGACCGCGCCGAGGCAATCCGACGTATGCAACTTGCGATCGCGCAGACCGATGTGCTGGGTGTCAAAACCAACCTTGGCTTCCTGCAGCAGTTGGTGAAGCATCCCGCGTTTCTGGCCGGTAAGACCGACACCTCATTTATCCCCACGCATCGCGACACCCTTTTCCCCGACGAATCTCATCTGCCTGATCGTGCATTGATCGCTGCCTCGCTTGCCTTGCTGGCGAACGAAGGTGACGCTTCCGGCCACAAAGTATGGGATCGCAAAGACGGCTGGTGGCTCAATCGCAGTTCGCACCGCGCGATGGCCAGAAGCCAGATTGCACTTTAAGCTGTAACCGTAAATGCGATCACTAAAACGAGAGAGATATCCGTGTTTACTTGCTACTACAGCCAAATAGAAACGCGATCGCCTAAATTTGAGTGTGATCGCTGATAAACTATCTATAAAAACAAAAATATAAAATTTTTTAAGGAGATAAATTATGACCTTTAGTGAAGTCGTAGAAGCGATTAAGGCATTGCTGAATCAAGATATGAATGATGATTTTACACATATCCAAAAACCAGTTTGAGATTAGATTTTTCAAATAAAACAAAGAAGGATTCATAGTCCAAATCAGCAACGCCGTCTCCAAAAGGGTCAAGGTTAGAGAGGTAACACCATCAGCCGAAAAAATGAATATAAACCAACTTCCTTTCAAAATTTCTATCATCAACGAATTGTACCAATCAACCTATAATAAAAGGCTTGTTTTAAATCGTTTATTCTTATCAGAATTTTCTATGTTAGATGGATTTTTGGGACTTAGAAGAACACAGAATCGCTTTCTTCAAGGCATAGTGTTATTAATATTTTGTTTACTGTTAATAGTGTTTATTGTAAGTTGTGGTCAAGGTCAAAACCAATCTTCTCAAACTGTTAACAATCGTCAAAATATTATCACTGTCGGTACAACTTTAAAACCCCGCACCATTGATCCTGCTGATAGCTACGAAGCGGCTGGGTTAATTATTATTTATAACTTGGGTGAAACTCTTTATACCTATAAATTAGGCACAACGGAATTAGAACCACGTTTGGCGATCGCGTTACCGCAAATTAGCGCAGATGGTTTGACTTATACCATTCCCATTCGTCAGGGCGTTAAATTTCATGACGGAACAGATTTTAATGCCGAAGCAATGGCTTTTTCCTTGAATCGCTTTATTAAAAATGGCGGAGAACCCTCGTTTTTACTCTCAGATACCGTGAAAACGATTAAAGCAACGGGAGAATCAGAGATAACGATAATTCTTAACAAACCTTTTGCCGCTTTTCCTTCTTTATTGGCTTTTCCTGGAGCCTGTGCGATTTCTCCAAAAGTTTATGAAATTGGGGAAGGCAAGTTTATCCCTGAAAAATTCGTGGGAACTGGGCCTTATAAATTAGTAAATTTCAGTAGTGATTCTTTAAAATTAGAAGCTTTTGCAGATTATTGGGGAAAGAAGCCCAAAAATAAGGGAATTAATCTGCAATTATATCCCAGTAATCCCGCCAATCTTTTCAATGCGTTTCGGACAAAAGCGGTGGATGTGGCCTATCAAGCTCTGATGGCTCAACAGGTCAAAAAGCTCAAAGTTTATGCTCAAAAGGGTGAAGGACAGGTGATCGAAGCATCGGGTTCTGTGGTCAATTTTATGACTTTGAATCTCAATAGTGACCCGCTTAAACAAAAATTGGTACGGCAGGCGATCGCGTCTTTAGTGGATCGAAAAATGTTGAATGAACGCATTTTACAGGGTCAAGGCGAAGCTTTGTATAGCATGATTCCCATTAGTTTTGTCGCTTATAAACCTGTTTTTCAACTCAAATACGGCGATCGCAATATTGAAAAAGCCAGACAACTTTTGCAACAAGCGGGTTATTCCAAAGAAAATCCTGTTAAAGTCGAAATTTGGCATTCATCAGGTTCTATTACCGCCAGTATTGTCGCGGCATTACTCAAAGCTTTATCTAAACGAGATTTAGATGGAATTATTCAATTTCAACCCAATAGCATTGCATCGGCGGCGTTCTTTAAAAACGTGGGCAAAGGGCTTTATGAAAGTGCGATCTCCAATTGGTATCCCGATTTTCTCGATCCTGATAATTATATTTATCCCTTTTTAGCTTGTGCCAAAGGTTCGCCCAGTAAAGGTTGTGAAGAAGGCGGCGCGCAAGGTCAAGGTTCGTTTTATTACAGCGAAAAAATGAATCAATTAATTGATCAACAACGCAAAGAATCTGATCTCACCAAACGCAATGCAATTTTTGCTGAAATTCAAAACCTACTCGCTGAAGATGTTCCCTATATTCCTCTCTGGCAAACCAAAGATTTTGCTTTTGCTCAAAATGATATTCAAGGAGTCATCATTAATCCCAGTCAAACTTTTCCATTTTGGACTATTAAGCGTTCTTAGGTTTCAGGTCACATATCTCAAAGAATCAAGGTAAAATTGCTATAGTCTAATTCCTCTTTACTCACAATAGTCACTAATTTTTAGTCATAATTATTATGGTTCGACGACGTTCTGTGCCTTGGATTCATCGCTATTCCCGTTTCATTATGGGCGCGATCGCTGTTATTGGAAGTTTAATCACAGCCTATCTCACCATCGTTGCGTTTACGGGAGGAAAAACGGCTTGTCCTATTGATAAAACGGCAGGAATTTCTAGTTGCGATCTCGTTCTCCAAAGTTCCTACGCAAAGATTTTTGGTTTACCGTTAAGCTTGTTTGGACTGTTGGCTTATGTGGCAATGATTGGTTTTGCCCTGACTCCTTTTTTAATTAATACAGAAACAAACAAAAAACAACGCACTCAACTGGAAAAAATAACGGGAAAATTGCTATTAATCGGCGGCACAGCCATGGCCGTTTTTAGTGGCTATTTGATGTATATTTCCTTTTTTAAGCTGAATGAAGCTTGTATTTATTGTTTGACTTCAGCAATTTGTTCGATCGCCTTATTTATTTTGGCCATTATCGGTCGGGAGTGGGAAGAAGTGAGTCAAGTATTTTTTACAAGTATTGTTGTCGCCTTAATTACCGTCATGGGAACTCTTGGACTTTATGCCAGTGCCAGTAGTCCTATCGTCGCCAATGGACGCACTCCTATTACTGAAGCCACAACCAGTCCCGTTCCGCCCTATGGCTGGGAAATCACAACAACTTCTGGCCCCTCAGAAATTGAATTAGCCAAGCATTTAACCGCGATCGGAGCCAAAATGTATAGTGCTTTTTGGTGTCCCCACTGTTATGAACAAAAGCAATTATTCGGCAAGGAAGCCTATAAGCAAATTAATTCAGTAGAATGCGATCCTAGTGGTAAAAATCCCCAACCCGAAGCCTGTGTTGCCGCGAAGATTCAATCTTACCCAACTTGGAAAATCAAGGGAGAAACGCTTTCAGGGGCGCAGTTACTAGAAAAATTAGCCACAGCCTCTAAATATGAAGGAACGAAAAATTTTAAATACACTATGCCCTATTAATATCGAATGAATCTCAAAAACGCGATCGCCTCTAGAAAAAAATTAAAAGTGGGTAAAGTATATGTAATATGTAACCTATCAATTAAGGTGTTTCGGCCTTTGCATTTATTAAAATTATTAAAATTTATAACCGAATGTCATCAACTTTAACCCAAGATCAAGTTAATCAGATTGTATATAATCTTCACCATGATCCCTTTGAAATTTTAGGAAGTCATGCGATCGCAACCGACGGAACCGTTAAACAATGGGTGATTCGTGCCTATTTACCCGATGCCCAAAGTGTCTGGGTGACATTTCCCACCGAGCGAAAAGAATATCCAATGCAGGCGATTCATCACGCCAATTTTTTTGAATGTACGATAGACAGCCCGACTCTTTCCAATTATCAATTTCGCATTAAAGAAGGAGATTATGAACGGGTTATTTATGATCCCTATGCCTTTAGTTCGCCAAAATTAACCGAATTTGATATTCATCTTTTTGGAGAAGGCAATCATCATCGTATTTATGAAAAACTTGGTGCTCATTTAACAGTTGTAGATGGCATTAAAGGCGTTTATTTTGCAGTTTGGGCTCCTAATGCTCGTAATGTTTCAATTTTAGGAGATTTTAATAATTGGGATGGCCGAAGCAACCAAATGCGCAAGAACGGCGACATGATCTGGGAATTATTTATTCCTGAATTAGGAATTGGCACGGCTTATAAATACGAAATTAAAAATTGGGAAGGTCATATTTATGAAAAATCCGATCCCTATGGCTTTTATCAAGAACCAAGACCGAAAACAGCTTCTATTGTTGCCGATCTAGATAGCTATCAATGGCAGGATCAATCTTGGCTAGAAAATCGTCGTAATAGCGATCCCTTAAGCAAGCCTATTTCAGTCTATGAAATGCACGTTGGTTCTTGGCTACATACTTCTATTGAAGAAACCGTTCAAGGATTTGCGGGTGAACTTTCTCCAGTGCAAGTCTCCGAATTAAATACAGGAGCCAGATTTCTTTCCTATTATGAATTAGTCGATAAATTAATTCCTTATATTAAAGAATTGGGTTACACCCATGTGGAATTATTACCGATCGCAGAACATCCTTTTGACGGTTCTTGGGGATATCAAGTAACGGGTTATTATGCCCCAACTTCCCGTTATGGAACGCCTGAAGATTTAATGTATTTTATCGATCAGTGTCATTTGCATGGCATTGGCGTTATTGTCGATTGGGTTCCAGGTCATTTCCCGAAAGATGGTCATGGACTCGCCTTCTTTGATGGAACACACCTTTATGAATATGCAGATTCTCGCAAGGGTGAACATAAAGAATGGGGAACTCTAATTTTTAATTATGACCGCAATGAAGTTCGTAACTTTCTGGTTGCTAATGCCTTATTTTGGTTTGATAAATACCATATTGACGGAATTCGGGTAGATGCGGTGGCTTCCATGCTCTATCTAGATTATTGTCGTGAACCAGGGGAATGGGATGCCAATCAATACGGCGGTCGGGAAAATTTAGAAGCGGCGGATTTTCTGCGGCAAGTTAATAGTGTTCTGTTTAGTTATTTTCCAGGCGTTTTAACCATTGCGGAAGAATCAACGTCTTGGCCGATGGTTTCCTGGCCAACCTATGTAGGCGGTTTAGGCTTTAATTTAAAATGGAATATGGGTTGGATGCACGATATGTTGGATTATTTCAGCATGGATCCCTGGTTCCGACAATTTCATCAAAATAACGTTACTTTTAGTATGTGGTATCACCATAGCGAAAACTATATGTTGGCTTTGTCTCACGATGAAATTGTTCATGGTAAGAGCAATATGCTGGGTAAAATGCCTGGCGATGAGTGGCAAAAATTTGCGAATGTCCGCGCCCTCTTTGCCTTTATGTTTACCCATCCTGGCAAAAAAACCATGTTTATGAGCATGGAATTTGGACAGTGGAGTGAATGGAACGTTTGGGCAGATTTGGAATGGAATTTGTTGCAGTTTGAACCGCATCGACAACTTAAACAGTTTTTTGCTGACTTAAATCGTTTTTATCGCTCTGAACCCGCTCTTTATAGCAACGACTTTGAAGAATCGGGTTTTCAATGGATTGACTGTAGTGATAATCGTCATAGCGTAGCCGCGTTTATTCGTCGGGGCGTTGATCCTAATGAATTTGTGGTTGTCGCCTGTAATTTCACCCCCCAACCCCATAGCCATTATCGAGTTGGTGTCCCTGAAGCTGGTTTCTATACGGAGTTGTTTAACAGTGATGCTCGTCAATATGGTGGCAGTAATATGGGTAATTTAGGCGGAAAATGGTCAGAAGAATGGTCTTTCCACTCTTTTCCCTATTCTCTTGATTTATGTTTACCGCCTTTAGCCGTTGTGGTTTTTAAATTAAATCGTGAACAATCTCAAGCCGTATTAGAGGGAATTCAAGACTAAAATCAGATTATTTTTTCCCTAAGAGGAATCCGATCAATAAATTTCCTCATCTTAGATTTTATTGCTAAAAATGGGGATTTTTTGTTTGATTGAGAAATAAAATTCCTTGCCCCTTTTAAGGCTATGGTAGTTAATTAAAGACATTAAAACATTGATAGAGCGAGGGTTATGATGCGGATATTAATCATGGGGGGAACCCGTTTTATTGGCGTTTATCTAACGAAAGCACTGGTAGAACAGGGACACGAAATTGTTCTTTTTAACCGAGGCAAGAAACCTGCTCCGATTGAAGGCATTCAACAAATTCACGGCGATCGCCAAGATATTGAACAGTTAAAAGAAAAATTGAAAAATGAGCAGTTTGATGTTATTTATGATAATAACGGACGAGAATTGAATGATACTCAGCCTTTGGTTGAATTATTTAAAGACCAGGTACAACATTTTGTTTACGTGAGTTCGGCGGGCGTTTATCTCAACTCTGACCAAATGCCTCATATTGAAGGGGATGCGATCGATCCGAACAGTCGTCACAAAGGAAAATTTGAAACGGAAGCGTATTTAGCCCAAAGTGGCATTCCTTGGACTTCTATTCGTCCTGTTTATATTTACGGCCCTCAAAATTATAATGATCTCGAAGCTTGGTTTTTTGACCGCATTGTCCGCGATCGCCCGATTCCTATTCCAGGAAATGGTCTGCATTTTACCCAATTTGGTCATATTCAGGATTTGGCATCGGCAATGACTGCTGTTCTAGGTAATGCTCAAGCTGTTGGACAAATTTATAATATTTCTGGCGATCGCGATATTACCTTTGATGGTTTAGCCAAAGCCGCCGCGATCGCAGTTGGAAAATCTCCAGAAAGCCTAAAAATAGTTCACTATAATCCTAAAGAGTTTGATTTTGGCAAGAAAAAAGCTTTTCCCTTAAGAATGCAACATTTTTTTACCGATATTCACAAAGCCAAAAGCGAATTAAACTGGCAACCCGAATTTGACCTTGTTTCAGGATTAAAAGACTCTTTTCTGAATGATTATCTGATATCTGGACGGCAAAACGCAGAAATCGACTTTTCTACTGATGAGCAAATTTTGGAAACTCAGTCAAAACTTGGATGAATTTTTTCTATCGAACTTGAAAATAAAGTACAATATCCACAAAAAACAGTGGCATAAATCAAATAACTTCTGAGTAGCTTTGTTTTACAGCAGAGCGAAAAATCATGGTGACAAACAACGAATTAAATGGCCGAACTTTTCTTTTAGAAATAATAATTTCTTCCCCATCTTTCAGCCAACAGAATCAGGGGATTATCCAACGTCGCGGCAAATTCTTCCTTAAAGTTTCTTATAAACGGATGGGTTACGAAATTCGACGTATTCATCGTCTGGGCGGAAAAATTCTCAACATCACGGCAACTTCTATTTTAAATAATAATCCACAGCCCTTGTCTTGGTGGGTAGAAATTTATACAGACTTTCCTCGCTGTCTTTATTATTTTGGCCCGTTTGACAATGATGATGAAGCTCACTCTCATCAAGCAGGTTATCTTGAGGATCTTCAGCAAGAGGGTGCAGAAAATATTTTAGTTGAAATAAAACAATGCCAACCGCTTACTCTCACTGAGGAATGGTAATTGTAATTTTAATAATAATATTCAATTTTAAGTAAGTAAAAAAAGAATTAATTGAATTTATTAAAGCTTTTTAATTATTATTTGAAAGTTTTTTAATGACAACAAATCTTTCAATCTAACCACAAAATTAATCGCGTTATATGAAGTATGAATTTTACACAGCCGATGTTTTTACTCAACAAATTTTTGGCGGAAATCCTTTAGCCGTTTTTCCCCAAGCCGAGGGATTAAGCTCGTTTCAAATGCAAAAAATTGCTGCTGAAATTAATTATTCAGAGACGGTTTTTGTCTTGCCGCCCGAAACATTTGCAGGAACAAAAAGATTAAGAATTTTTACACCTCAAGCTGAACTTCTTTTTGCGGGTCATCCAACAATTGGCACGGCTTATATATTGGCTTCTATTGGTGAAATTAAGCTAGATCAGCCAGAAATTACGATTATTTTTGAGGAAGGAATTGGACAAATTCCCGTGAAAATTCTAGGTCAACCCCAAAAACCAACTTACACAGAATTAACTGTCGCTCAACTTCCCCAAATTGGCCCCGAATCTCCAAATATTAAAAAGCTTGCCGAAATGCTTTCTTTAAATTCAGAGGATTTACTCACGGGAGAATATTCATCTCAAGCAATTTCCTGTGGATTACCCTTTCTTTTTATTCCAGTTAATAGCCAAAAGTCTCTCGCCAAAGCTAAGTTAAGAATTGATATTTGGCAATCTTTACTAGCTAATTTCTGGGCAAATTGTGTTTATCTTTTTACTTTTGAAACCAGCCATAAAGCAATTTTTGCGCGATCGCGGATGTTTGCCCCATCTCTTGGCATTGAAGAAGATCCAGCAACAGGTTCAGCAGCAGCAGCCTTAGGAGGTTATTTGGGTTTAAGAGATCAACAAGATGATGGCAAACTTCAATGGCAAATCGAACAAGGAATTGAGATGGGACGACCTAGTTTATTAATGGTGCAAACTTTTAAAAAAGCAGGTAAAATCGAAAAAATTTGTGTTGGTGGCTCTTCAGTGATGGTGATAAAGGGAACAATGGAAATTCCTTTTGAGACACATAATAAAACTTGAAATCCTCACAGCAAAAGAAGCTTATTATTTTTTACAAATTCGGCGATCGCTAAAATAGTGCAAAATCGTTTTAATTTCAGAATTGTCGTTCACAGTTAAGGAAAGATAATTATTTTCCCATAGCCTGGTACAATTCAAAGGATTTAACGAGGCAACTAATTATTTTATTCAAGCGCATGAAAAAAATACCTCAATGGTTATCCCCCCTAGCAATTTTTGCCACCGCCAATTTGGCATGGATTTCTCCCAGTATTGCTAACGAACTCCATCCAACAGCCAGTGTTGATTATTTTCAGGGGCGACAATCTATTCCCCTCACGATTGAATCCCCTGAAGTTGAAGAGTCTCCAAAAGATAATTTTGGTAATTATGGCTCTCCCATTTATCAAGGAGGATGCCCTGCCACATTAGAGCCGATTGTTCAGCGAATTATTGGCACAAAGTCCTTAAATCGTTGGGGTATTTTAGTCCAGACCTTACAAGATCAAAAGACTATTTATAGCCACAATGCTGATAAATATTTTATTCCCGCCTCAAACAATAAAATTTTTACCACTGCGGCCGCTCTTCAGCGTTTAAACCCAGATGCAATGATTGGCAAAGTGTCTCTCGAAAAATGGATTATGGTCACCAACAAGCGGAGTGATAATGGCTATGCCGATAGATTAATGAGATACATCGGTGGGCCAGGTGCCGCAAAAGCCGCTTTAACGCAATTAGGCGTAAATCCCCAAAGTTTTCGTTTAGCTGATGGTTCAGGTCTTTCTCGTTCCAACACAACAACCCCCAGAGCCTTAGTCGAAACGCTCACGGCAATGTATTCCGCTCCAGGAAATGAATTGTTTGTAGCTTCTCTACCTGTTGCAGGAATAAATGGAACTTTAGGAAAACGGATGCGCCAAACACCAGCCGCAGGAATTGTTCATGCTAAAACTGGAACACTGACAGGGGTTCGTGCTTTATCGGGTTACATTAACCATCCTACCTATGGCATTTTAGTCTTCAGTATGTTAGTCAATGATTCCAGCAAACCTGGAACAACTCTAGTACGTCAGATTGACCAGGTTGTCCTGCAATTAAGCATAATCAATCAGTGTAATTAATTAGATAAGGCTGAAGAAGAAATATTTTCTCTTCCTTGAAAATTTGAGAATCAAATAAAAGTTAAAACAAAAAGTGGTGCTTCCTTTCATAAGAGAAAAACACCACAAGCTTGTTTCAAATTTCAATTAAAGATGGAGCCGAGCAGAGTCGAACTGCTGTCCAAATTGGGTATTGACTTACCGTTCGTTCACAGGTTTAGCTCTTCTAATCCTCAGAGCAAGAACCATCCCTTATCCCAGATGGTAGGATTCTCTAATTTAATCTTTACGTTTTAGCCAACCAGAGAAACGCTAATTCAGTGCATCCGTTGGGGTTGACCTCTAATCTTTAACGGAGTCAAATTAGAAGTAAGCGGACTCTGACGAGTTTAGGCAGCTACTGCCACGCGCTTGAAGCTAACGATGTTATTCGCAGTTACATTTTTTTTGAACCTTGGATTTACGAGAGGAGATTCACTCTCGACCTGAATCACGGGGGAGCTTTCGCCAACCTGTCGAAACCGTTGCGGCCCCTTGTTGATACTTTCATATATTCTAGCGTGTGAATTAGAAAAATGGCAAGGGTTATGGGGTTATGGAGATTTGTGTCTAGTCCGAAGTTATCAACATCTTATCTAAGATTGATAGTTAAAAAAGAGTAGAATTACCCTAAATTTTTAGTTTCTTCCCTCGCAAAAACTTCTTTTAATAAGGGAGCTAGGTCATTATCCAAGCGGCCAGAGCGAATCAATTCAGCGTAGGTGTCCGATTCGACATTTAGTAAATTTTCTTCTAATTGTTCTATCATCAAAGATGCCAATTGAGGATGATCTTTTTGTTGTTTAATAATTTCTTCTTCAATTAATAGTAGTTGTTGATAGACTAACTCTTTTTTGGGTTGACAAATTTCATAATTCATATCTCCTGACAAAATTAATTTACTTAGATAATCCATCACTCTTTTTAAGGCTGATTGACGAGCTAAAAGTTGAAAATATTTTTGACTCAAACGTTGATCGCCAATTAAATTAAATCTTTCTAACATCCATTGCATTGTCAATCCTTGGACTAACAAAGTAAATAAAACTACTCCAAAAACCGTATCAATAATTTCTTGCCGTTGGGATAAAGCTGTCGGTACACTTAGAGCCAGGGCAACTGAAACCGAGCCTCGCAATCCTCCCCACCAAAGCACAGTTTGTTCGGGGAAACTGATGTTTGAATTAGCTAATTCATTACTTAAGCCACTAAATCCAAAAATAATAATAAAGCGAGAGATCAGGACGGCTAAAATACAAACTGCAATGACATTAAAATTGTCTGCTAAATTTGATAATTTGACTTGATCACCAATTAATAAGAAAACAATTGAATTGACAAAAAATGCTAAGAATTCCCAAAATTCTGAGACTAATAAACGAGTTCTTGGACTCATGCCAATACGGGAACCAAAGTTACCTAAAATAATGCCCGCAGTGACAACTCCAATAACACCTGAACCGCCTAATTCTTCGGTGATTAAATAAGTTGCATAGGCTGATACTAAAGTTAAAGATTGCTCTACTAAGGGAAGGTCAAAGCGTTGAGTTAAATAGGAAATTCCAAAACCAATTGCACAACCAACTCCTACGCCAATGCCAATAAAACTTAAGAAAAGTGGCAAAATAATTGGGAGGGAAAATAATTCTTTACCCAGGGGTAAACTAACCAATAAAACAAAGGCAACTACTGCAACTCCATCATTAAATAAACTTTCTCCTTCCATCAAAATAGTTAATTTTTTACTTGCTCCTAATTGTCGGAAAAGAGCAACCACAGAAACAGGATCAGTTGTGGAAAGGCTGGCTCCTACTAAAAGTGCAGTAGGTAGGGTTAAATTAGTAAATTGACTCAACCCAAAAGCAATTACTAAAATAGAAATAATTACGCCAAAAATTGCAAATAGCATGACAGGAAACCAGTTGGATTTGAGTTCTCGCCAACGTACATTCCAGGCAGCTTCAAATAATAAGGGTGGCAGAAAGATTTCTAAGATTAATTGAGGGGATAAACTAACCAGTCGCACATTAACAAAAGCGAGTCCTAACCCAACAATAACTAGCAAAAGAGTGTAGGGAATTCGACGTACCCAAGGAACAATTCGAGAGATAGTTGCGACACTAAGAGAAACTGACAAAACAACAACAAATTTCTCAAGACTTTGTTGAATAGCTGCATCAGCCGCAGATTCTAAACTCATGGAATGCTCTCGATTGGTATAGGCCCGTTTAAAATATTTTAAGTTACATAGTGCTATTTCTAGGAAATTGATCGCGATGTCGTCCACTGTTCAACTGCCTGAGCCTCCTCCGAACTGGCGAGATTTATCGCTCACTCATTCGTTAAATGGTTTTAAATTGGGACAAATGCAAGCTTGCTTAAATATTTTAACACTGGCTTTAGCGTCCCTTATTCCCTTAGAAACAGCAGATATTCAGTCAGCAGCCAATCAGCTTGGGTTGGAAAAATTTCAAGTTAATTCAGAATTCAGTGTGCTTTTTTCCTCTCCTCAACAATGGCAGTCTGATGACAATACTATTTCTATCGAAGAAGTGCGATCGCGGGTAATTTTAATTTGTCATTTGGCTCGACAGTCTCAGGAATTATTACGACGGGCTGTGACGTTGATGGAACAAATGCAAGAACAAGATAAAGATGCGAGTAAAACAGCTTTGTTAGGGGAATATTTGGCTAATTTTCAAAAATCTTATTCCGTCTATCGTTTAGCAAAAGCTCAATCTGTGGAGGAAGATATACAATCTCTCGCTTTTAAATTACTTATTGATTTACTATTTTATAGTGCGACTAACGGTCATCGTCGATTGTGGTTAGTATTATTAGAAGAAACTCCAGGATTGACCAATGAAACTGTTAGCTAATAAAGTTGCGCTTCAACGTTATACTCCTCCAACTTGCACCCTAGAAGTGCGGGAAACTCAATTACGCTTTGGAAGTCAAGATTCTACTGCATCGAAAGAAACGCGTTTTTCACTTCATTTTGACGATCCCCGTTTGCCAGAAGATAAACAAATTAGTATGGAAGGAGATCAAGACCAATTAAAACGTCTTTGTGAAGTAGTTAATCATTATGTCCAGCATTTTTTAGGACAGACTTTTCTTCAAAAATTAGAGACTTCTAGCGAGACGATCCTTTTCGCACCTTCTGATTCTCTTTCTTTGTCTTCTAAAAGTTTATTAACTCATGTTTTTTGTTTTGGTTTGTTAGAGAGTTTTTCTTTGCCCAATCCGATGATGGAGTTGAGCAGTTCTCAATTATTTGATCTGGCTAATGCCTTAGAAACCTACGAAGAAAACGCCCGCGCCCAAGCCAGTAGTCAATCTCTTGCTCCTCAAAAAAATTTTTGGGATTGGTCAGGAATAGCCTTGATCGGTCTTGTTGCGATCGGGTTAACAGGCATCGGGTTAAAAATCTTTCAAGCCAATCAGCAGGTTGAATCACTCACTCAAACTCCACCGCTCAAAACTCAGTTTAATTTTACAGACGTTTTATCGCCTATTCCTCCTGCTCCTACTAATAAACCCTTACCCAATCCTCGTTTAGCTTCTGCCCTTGCTATTCGTGATCCCTTGCCCGCTCCTAGCACCGTTCAACCTGCAATAGCTCCTGTCCGCAATCCAACTGTTAATTTAGCAATTCCTGTCCTCAGAGTTTTGCCACCAAATCCCATTGTTCCTCCTGCTCCTCCCAGTGTTGCGATCGCTACTTCAAGCAATTCTGTTGGCACTAGCATGATGATAATTTCCGCTCCTAATCAAGCTCCTTTACCTATTCTTCCGCCCGAAAATCCTTCTAGAATAGGACTTACAGGCTCAACATTACCCACACCTCCAGTTCTTCCTCCTTTGATTGCTCCTCAATCTCAAGCTTTACCGCCTCAAGCTATCTCTTCAACGTCACCCATCTCTAATAATACTCAATACAACTTATTAGATGCCATTCCTCAAGTTGCCGAAACCCGTGAATATTTCCAAAAAAGATGGCAGCCACCCGATGATCTGACCCAAACTCTTGAATATCGTCTTCTGATTAAACCCGATGGTTCGCTCGCTCAATCAATTCCTCTGGGAAAAGCGGCCAGTCTTTATCTAGTTAAACTCCCCATGCCAAATCCAGGAACTCCTTTTGTTAGTCCACTGACTGTTGAAGGAGAACAAATCCTGCGTTTGGTATTAAGTCCGAATGGCAATGTGAAAACTTTTTTAGAATAAATTTGGATATTGTCTTTTTCAAATAACAAAATGTTCACTTTTTATAATAATTAATATTTGTAATAAATTGTAATATTACCTATTAGGTAGGCCCTTGCTCCTTTATGATTTAGGTTAACTCAATTTAAGCTTTTCTAAGATTACGGAGGTTTTAACTTGGCTATTCCCCTTTTAGAATACCAACCTAAAAGTCAGAACGTGCGCGTTGCTGGTTTTGAAGTCGGTGGCGATGAGCAACCCACCATTTTTACCACTGAAGACCTGCTCTCTTCTACTGAAATAGGCAACTTAATTGAAGCTGCTTATCGTCAAATTTTCTTCCATGCGTTTAAGTGGGACAGAGAAAAAATCCTTGAATCCCAACTTCGCAATGGCCAACTGACCGTGCGGGATTTCATTCGCGGACTATTGCTCTCTAATACTTACCGTACAAGCTTTTTCGACAAAAACAGCAACTATCGCTTTGTTGAGCACACTGTTCAAAAAGTTTTAGGTCGCCAAGTTTATAATGAACGAGAAAAAATTGCTTGGTCAATTGTTGTTGCGACCAAAGGGATTCAAGGCTTTGTGGATGCTTTGCTCAATAGTGACGAATATCTGAGCAATTTTGGATATGACACTGTTCCCTATCAACGTCGTCGTAACTTACCTGGACGGGAATTAGGCGAACGGCCCTTTAATATCTCTTCTCCTCGTTATGATGCTTACCACCGCCGTCAATTGGGCTTCCCTCAAATTGTTTGGCAAAATGAAATTCGTCGTTTCGTTCCCCAAGACAAAAAGGCGAAAGCAGGCGATCCCAACCTTTTCTTAAATATGGCACGGAGTATCAATCCAGCCGTAAGTTCCGCGCCTAAAATCTCGGCCCTCAATATTAATATTGAAGCGTCTGTACCTCGGCGTTAATCAGTCTCATCAAGACTTTTTTTAAGGAAAGTTATTGATTGGCAAGATGATTTGGTATTTTTTACTTGATTGTCTTGTGGATCGGTGGCTTTCCTTTATTTTTGGGGTATTAAGCCAAATTCTTGTAAAGCAGGCGCAAAATTATGGTTTTCGTGACTGGATTGACTGAGTTTGATCAGGGCAAAACGTTGAATTGGAGTTAGCGATCGCCATTGATTTAGGGTTAGTTTGAATGCTATTTCTGCGGCTTTTTCTTGAACACTTTCGGGAATAGTTTCTGGCTCTAACCAAGGTGGATTAGATGCGATCGCGAGTTCTGTTGCAGGTTGACTTGTTTTCTGGATAATTAAAGCTTGTAAAAATTGTCGATATTTTTCAATTTCAATCGTTGTTGAACAGGGAATTTGTAATAAAGATTTGCGTTCTTCTGAATTAAATTGATTCCAATGATTTAACTTTAATTTCACACCACAAGTATCTAATTTAAGTCTGATTGACATGGGAATACATCGCAATGAATCCACAAAATCTTGTTCAAATTGAAAAAAATAATTGGTCATTTTAGATTTAACGTTTAGAGAAATAATAAGTTTTAGGATCGGCTCTTTTTAATAAACTTAAAGCAACAGATAACCAAACAAAACCTACGCCATAGCCCGCTATAATATCTGTTGCCCAATGAACGCGACAATAGGCACTACTTACACCAATTAATCCAACCCAAATCATGGCTGCGAAGTAAATATAATTTTTGAAATGGGGAAAATGAGTTGCTAATAAAAAAGCAATATAAAAGTAAAAAACTACACTGCCAGCAGAATGTCCACTGGGAAAACTTTTGCCATTAACACTTACTAAACTAGCGAAAGATTCGGAAAAAGATCCAGGACGAATGCGCCCAAAAATAGGTTTAAGCACTTGATCAATTAATAATAAAATACCCAAGGAGGCAAAGGCTAAATATTTTGCTTCTTCCCAATAATGCTTCCAAATTAGATAGCCCAAAGACCCTAAAACGATAAAAGCAGTAACGTGCGCTCCTGTGCCAATATAAATTCCTCTTAAAATTAACCCAATGCTAACAGGTATAACTTTATGTAACCAATTTAAAAATTGAATATCCAAAGGAACTTCATTCATTCCTCTTACTTGGGGCCCAATCATAATCAGAGCCACGATAATAATAATACAAATAATTAATCGAACTTTGCCTACTAATTGAATAAAAGAAAGGCTATGTTGTTTTTCGGTTCGCTTCATTAATGATACGCCAATAGACTTTAATCAGAAGATTTTAACATAATCAAGACTTGCGGCTTATTTTTAACCCATTACAAAAATTTATCCCAGGAAATGTTTAGCTTATTAAAGTTTTGAAAAGTTATAATTTACAGCTATGTTCAATTTTTTAAAAAGGGCAATCATCATCTAATTGCACATCCCATTTTGCCGAAAGAACTTGGGTAACCATCGCTTCTAAAGCCGAAATATCCAACGAATTATTAATAGCTTGTTCCTGTAATACACTAGCTAATGGTGTTAATCGTAAATGACGGTTTTCTTGAACCAATTCAAAATAAGTTTGTTCTTCGGGGGTTTTATTTATCAACAGATAATCAAAACTTTGAAGATTAAGATAAAGGGCATGATTTGCGATTAAGGTAGCTTGTTGAACATCGGCAAAAATTTCCATAATCCACCCTTCTCCTTCGCTCTGTACCAAACCGTCTAACGTATGCAGATAATGGACTCTACCAATATCACTCAGCAAACGGTGCATATCTTCTTTATTAATAATAATGCCCGAATCAATAATACAAGGAGCGGGTAACGGCTGGGAAGATTGAAATTTATTCATAGGAAAAGACCCTAAATTATAGATGAGGTCGTGTCAATAATGAAGGTAATTAACTAACCTTAAGGTTATGCTGAAATCTGTGATTGGCATACTTTTTAATCTTAGCTTAAGAAGTTGGAATGGTTTTGAATTTTTGTGAACAATAATTCATCGGAGATCGAAGAGAAAAATGAAGAGTCGTCAATGATTATTACTTCAGGATGGCGGACAAAATTGCATCATGCTGGAATGTCTTTTTTAGGAGCAATTGTTTTTTATACTTGTGTTCCTCTACCTTTGTCTTGGCCAATTCAGTTTGAGCGAATTGCTCGTTGGTGTCCATTTATTGGCTTAATTTTGGGTGCAATTTTGGGTTTGTTTGACTGGATTTTAATTTGGCTAGGTTTTCCAAATTTAGTACGAAGTATTTTGATAGTGGCGATCAGTGTTTGGTTAACGGGCGGTTTACATTTAGATGGTGTTGGCGATACGGCGGATGGTTTAGCAGTGACCGATCCCAAAAGGCGTTTAGAAGTCATGAAGGATAGTACAACTGGTGCGTTTGGGGTGATGGCGATCGCATTAGTTCTCTTACTCAAATTTGCGGCTTTAAGTTCATTGAATTCTGAGCGTTGGTTTTGCTTAATGTTGGCAATGGGTTGGGGACGTTGGGCGCAAGTGGCGGCGATCGCGTTTTATCCTTATTTACGGGCGGAAGGAAAAGGTGCATTTCATAAAACTACTTTTAAATTTCCCCAGGATTTACTTTTATCTTTATTTTTTTTAGTGTTCTTAAATATTGCATATGTTTTTTTGCAACCTGAACATTTGTTATTGGGTATTCAAATTACTATTTTAGGAATCGCGATCGCCTTATTAACAGGAAAATGGTTCGCAGACCAATTTGGCGGTCACACAGGAGATACCTACGGCGCGATCGTAGAATGGACAGAAGCCTTGTTTTTATGTGGATTAACCGTTTGGTTTAATTAACAGGACGCAAACGACTGACTTTCAAAAGAAAACTTCCGCCTCCTGCTATTCCAAATGTTCGTACTCGCACAATATATTTCCCCGCTTCTCCAATCCGAGCAAACAAAAGAGAACTCGTTCCCCCATCAGGCCCATCATCATTTGACCCAATTGTTGATCCATCCGCACCGATTAAGACAATCATCGTATCAAATTCTTCAGATTTAAGATCAATCGCCACTTGATCTCCTTTTTCTAGCTCAACTAAATAATCTCGCGCAAATCCTCCTTCTCCTGTAGGAATATCTCGATCAGTTAAGCGATCGCTAATTTCTGTGTTTAAAACCAAAGGCAAAGGATGATATAAAGCATTTTCAGCGTCAAGAGGAAACGCCAGCACTTCAAAAAAAATCGGCAATGCCATCAATAACTCAACAAGGTAAGGTCGTCCAGACTTATTACCCATAGGAAAAAATCCTTTTAAAAGTATTACTAGTAAATATTACCAAAATCAATCAAGATAATAATAATTTGAAGTTGCGATGGTAATTATGATGGGAAAAATTAAAATAGCCATTATTTTCACTTAAGCACAACACACCTTTCGCAATTTTACATTATTAGTTAGTAAATGTGAAAAGTTTTAAGGTTTAAATAATTTGTAAAAACATTAAAATTACAAAACAAAACTTGTAAACTGGACAAATGATAGATCTGCTTCTCTTTTTTTATCTTGAACTGATATTAAAAACACTAAATCTTAGCTTATTACAAAATAAATATCAAATCAAAATCTAGCCAAAATATTTTTTTAAACTTCTTTTTATGTCTTTTCTACCGAGTGGAGTTATTGATAATTATATTCAGCGAGTCACCGAATTAAGTCAATCAACTAATCGTATTCCCACTGCTGAAGACTTAGAAAAAATTGCGACAGATTTGGGAATTGCTCCTGAAGAAATTCAATTTGCTCAACAACAATCTCAAGATCATTATACTCGCGGTCTAGGTTTTACTCGCCTCAAACTTTGGGATGATGCCATTGAAGAATTTCAAGAAGCGATCGCATTTAATCCAGGAAATATAGAAATGTTATTGTCGTTAGCTCAGGCATATTTAGGGCGTTGGTATGATAAACATCAACGTGGAGATGAAGAGCAAATAAAGCTAAGAGTTCGTCAATGTTTAATGATTCAACCCAACTCAGAAGAAGCTCTTAATCTGTTGATGACATTAACTAAATCTTGTCAACAACGACAGCAGTGGTTAATTGGTTTAAGCTTATTTACGGGAGCCGCGATCGCAGGAGTAATTGGTGTTTTATTTTGGCAAGGAGGATTGCCTTATGTATTACAAAAACGCGACAAACTTGAGACTATTGAAAAGATATTTAATCAAGAAATTACTAAACTTAAACAAGATCAAGAAAATCTAAAAAATGAGATTTCTATTATTGAAATGCATCGTGAACAAAGCAACCAAGAAAAGCTAAATCAGTTACAATTGCAAATTAATCAATTAGAAAAAGAATTAAAAGAATTACAACAATTAAATTCAATTAATCCCCAACCTTCACCTTAAATAATATTTCTAGATTGACTCATAAAAAATAAATTCAAATAGCATCTTAAAAACTTATTTTTATCCATAGAAATAAATATGTTACTTAATATTAAAAATAATTTAAAAAGAATTAAAAAAGATCTAAGTCAGGTTGAAAATCATCAAAAATTTATTTTATTTTGTTTAATTATTATACTTTGGTTTTTATATTATAAGCCTGTTTTAGCCGCATCAGAAAGAATAATTTTGATTGAACCATTATTGCAAGAACGACTAAGTAATCCTGTCTTGAATGATGGATCTTTAATTATTAATTTACAAGATTTTGAGATTGATTTAACGCCTGATAATCTTGAATTTCGAGATCAATTCTATCAACAATTACAAAATCAATTTAATCGATCAACTAAGCCTTTAGGTTTGGATTTAAGTAATAGCCTAATTCGAGGAGACTTTAATATTAATAAGTTAGGATTATCTGTCCAACTTTCTCAGGCAACCTTACCTCAAAAATTAATAACAGCTGAAAAAGAATTATTAGCAAGAGATCCTAATTACCTTTCAGAAACAGGAGAAAAAATTACTTCTATCAATATTTTTCGGGGTTTATTAAAGTTTCAAGGAGTTGTATTTACAGGAAAAACTGATTTTTCTAAAACATTTTTTTTACAAAGAATTGAAGGAGAAGATATTAAATTTAATCAAGATAGTAATTGGATAGAATCACGTTTTGGTCGAGATTTAAACCTTTCAAAAGGGATTTTTAATCGGAATGTAGATTTTTCTCAGAGTTCATTTTTTGGGCAAACTAAATTCCGTCAAACTAAATTTCAAGGAATAACTGATTTTAAAAATAGCCATTTTTGGGCAGAAGCTAATTTTCAAGCATCTCGATTTTTACAACTTGCTAATTTTACGGAAATTCAGTGGCTAAAAAATACTTATTTTGAACAAGTTAATTGGGGCGATCGCGTTTTATTTTCCCAGAGTCACTTTTTCCAAAATCTAAATTTTACTAATGCAACATTTGAAAAATCTGCTGCCTTTCGCTCTACTCGATTTAATCAAACTATTGACTTTCATGATGTCAAATTATTAGGACAATTAGATTTTAGTAATAGTGTTTTTTTTCCCTTTGCTAAAATTGATGTATCGGGTCTAGCTTTTGATTCAGACCAAGCAAAATTATTAGGAGATAAGACTATTATTGGTCGAGTAATTACGCTTTCAGGTTTGAAAGATAATGAAACAGTTGTTCGTAATTTAGTTCGTAATTTTCGAGATTTAGAACAAATT
This sequence comes from Snowella sp. SOY_38_metabat_116, assembly GCA_031396835.1. Lineage (GTDB taxonomy): Bacteria > Cyanobacteriota > Cyanobacteriia > Cyanobacteriales > Microcystaceae > Snowella. The sequence goes on along the minus strand of JANNLO010000231.1, from coordinate 15,640 downwards.
CCTGATGCAAATCAAGTCGAATATACAGCCCAAAAACTTAAACATAAACAACTCGGTCAAGAACTTTTAAGAATGCCTAGAGATTGGCGATCGCTGATAACCTGGCTCGGAAATTTAAATGATTGGTTCATTTTAAATGGCTTATTGTTATTTAGTAATTATGGTACAAATGTTAATTTAGTTTTAGGAATAGGCATTATCACAATTGCTTATTTTGGAGCGATTTTTTGGTTAATTGATCGGGTCAGACGTTGGTATCCTCATCCAATTTTACCTGATAAAACAGAGAGTATTTATATTATTAGTAGTTTTATTGGACTAATAGTAATTGGCTTAACTAATATCTTTACGTCAACTTCTAAACCTGGGTTAACTTTACTGGGTTTAGGATTAATTATTCTGCCACTTTCGGGTTTATTAATCGGTCAGTTATATTATCAAGGTCGCTATCATAATTTATTAAAAACTTCCTATCTAACTCAAGATGGTAGTATGCGACAATTACGACTTTTAATTGTTAGATTGCCCGTTATTCCAGAATTTCCACTTTTTCGCGATCGCTATACCCATTTGAATTGGCAACGACATTGGAATTGGCTGAATTATTATGATTTTAGTTGCAATAATTTAATTAAATTAGGCTTTAATGATATTCGTTTACGAGATGAATATTTACCTGGAATTGTGAGTTTTTTAGCATGGTATCAATGGATTTTAGGGATTTTATACCTATCATTATTATTGTGGACATTATCTCGGACAATCCCTGGTTTAAACTTGCTTATTTATTTACGATAAAATTAGTTAATAAGCTCAATCTCTGCCATCACAATTACTGTTTTAAACAAGATCATTAAAATCTATTTATTTAAAATTGGCGATAATATTTTCCATGCCTGAATAAACTTTCCTTGCATAATTAAAGCAACACCTTTTAAAGCATTAATTTCTACATTATCAGGAGCTAATTTTAAGGCAGGTTCTAAGGCAATTTCGGCGGCTTTTCCTTGCCAATCATAGATATAAACAAAAGCTAAATAAGCATGGGAATAAGGATTATTAGGATCAAGTTTAACTAATGATTTTAGAGATGCGATCGCGGCTTGGGGATTTTGTTGTAAAACTCTTGCTAAAACTTGGGCATAAGTCCAACTCACAGCATATTGAGATTGCGATTGTAAACGATAAGATAAAGAAGCATCAACTTGTTTGAGATAATCTTGAGTTGGATCATAAACATTAAGTCGATCTACCTGTCGAAAAATTGGGTCTAAGCCTTTAATTCCTTTGGGTAAATTTAAAGCTAATTGTCGCAATTGGGTAACAAAATCCGGGTTTAATGCTGATAGTTTTGGCGTTTTATTATCCAGAATAATTTTGAAATCTGGTATATTAATTATTTCTATTTTACCAGTTTTATAATCTAAAAAAGTTGCTTTTAATTGATATTCTCCTTCGGGTAAATTGGGGGTTGGAAACATGGCTATCTGTTCAACAACTTGTAAACTTTGATTTTTTTTGGCATCATTCGGCTTTAATAATGTCCCTAAACCAATCGCATGATCATGAATCCAAAAATCCTTAGGATTACTCAGAGATTGCCAAGTTAATAAGACCAAACCAGAAGTTAGTTTTTGCCACGAACCAGACCATTCATAAGAGATTGTAACTGGTCGCTCACTAGCAATTTTATTGGCAATACTCACCAAGTCAAGATGAATATTATCTACATTTTTATTGAGGGGATTAACGGTAACGGAAGGATTAATTCGATGATAAAGATTAAGCTTACTTTGATCAGATAATTCCCAGTTTTTAATAGATTCAAAATTAGAATTATTCGCTAACTTTTTAGCAAAGGCTAATTGAGGTTCTCTAGCAAAACCATTTTCTCCTGTTTTAGTAATAAACCAATCAAATGCTTGACTATCTTGGGTGACGGTTTCAGTGGTATTTCCTAGTTCTCTGCCGTAAACTTGAAAATTTTCTAAGGCTCCAAAATAATTAAGCGTATTATGATTAATGGAATTTGTATTAGGAATTACACCTAAATTAGCAATTTGATAAGGAGTTGTTTGAATGACTTTTTTAACTAATTCTGCATTAGGAACAGGTTGTTCTAAGTAAGGACGAAATAATACTCCTGGACTTAAAGCTAATGTTAATTGATCTGTTGCCGCAATGGGAAATAAATTCATGATCATTACGACAAACGCGATCGCCAAAGTTGACCAACGAACAAATTGCCAACGTCCCCGCCAGAGAGTTAAACAATAGGCTAAAAAGATTCCTAAAATTGGTAAATAGGGCATTATGTAGCGACTATCTTTATTATAAAGTGCTGAACAAATAAGATAGGTACTGATAAAATAAATGCTTAACCAAATAATACTAGGAAATGCTTTTTTACCTTCAATTAATAAACTCTTATTAGAAAAAAGTCCGAATAAATGTAATAATAAACCGACGATGGGAACAATTAATAAAACCCAAGAAACTGCTAAAGGTAAATCCTGACCATAATAAGTCCAAGCGGCAAATGTATTAACTGATGGATCGCCTTCTAAAGCTGCTGGAATTGCATTAGAATTTTGAGCCGTACTAAAAAGATAAATAAAATTAGTTCGATACCAGGGAAACCAAATAAAAATAGAAATAATAAAACTTGTTAAAAATTGTATTATTCTTTCCCATTCTCGTTTCCATAGATAGGTAATATTTAAATAAATAATCGGGCCGATTAGATAAAATAAAATACTTTGTTTTGTCAATAATCCTAATCCTAAACAAACTCCCAAAATGATTGTATAAATCCACTGCTCACGTCGAGTTTGAGATAGTTTCCAAAGCGTTAAACAAGCAAAACAAGCAATTGTTAAAACTAATAAAGGAGTATCTAATAAAAATTGCAGTCGCGTTTGATATAGTCGAGGAAAAAGAACCGAAAAAGCTGCTCCCCATAGCCCAATTTCTGAATTAAATAAAGTTTTGCCGATAATATAAACGGAAAAAATTAAAACAGCACTATAAACAAAATTCGTCAACAAAGCTTGATCATTACCAAGACCCCAAATTTGTTGAAAAGGAACACTAACTAAATAAGTTAAAGGTGGATATTTATTAGATAACATCCAAAATTGTCGCCACCATTCTCCACTGATAAAATTAGGATTTTGTAACGCTCTCAGATATTCCAGAGAATAGGCTAAATGATTACTTTGATCCCAAGCAGGAACCGATTTATCTAACATCAACCAAAGGCGATCGCAGAAATTACTAACTAACCAAATTAAACCTAAAATTAATCCTATTTTATTTTTTGTAAGACCTGTTTGCCGTTCCTTCATAAGTTAAAAAAATTGTTGTAAAGTTAATTAAAATGTAATCTCAGAAAAATGTTAAAACAACGAAATCCCGTCCTTTTAGTGCATGGACTTTATGACACCGTTATTAAGTTTAAAGCACTGTCCGCTCACCTCAATAAATTAGGCTGGTCAGTTCATGGACTTAATCTCAAACCGAATGACGGCTCAGCACCACTTGATCACTTGGCTAAACAAGTTGCAGATTATGTTGATCAAACTTTTGCCCCAGACCAAATCATTGATCTAGTGGGTTTTAGCATGGGTGGATTGGTGACTCGTTATTATTTGCAACGTTTGGGCGGAGTTGAAAAAGTAGCTCGATACATAACTATTTCTGCCCCCAACAATGGCACATTAACGGCTTATCCTTTATCTCTTGCAGGAATTGTCCAAATGCGAATGAATAGTTCTTTTTTGCAAGACTTAAATCAAGATTGCGATCAATGTTTGAGTCAAGTTCAAATGACTAATCTTTGGACTCCCTATGATTTGATGATCCTGCCTGCCCACAGTTCCAAAATGGGAATAGGTCAAGAAATTTCTATTCCTGTTGCAGTTCATGCTTGGATGGTCTCTGATCCTCGTGTTTTAAAACTTATCGTATCGGCTTTATCTGACACGTTAGAAAATTCTTAGATTAGTAATCCCTAAAAACAATATAACGATTAGGGCAATCCTCATTGATAATGGAAAAGACTAGTCAACCATGTCCCAAGCCTTGTATTATTACTGATTAATTTCTTTCCCCCAGCCATGAAACCTTCACCGTTACCCCGTCGTACAAAAATTGTCGCTACAATTGGCCCCGCCACGCAAAATAAGGAAGTTCTCCGCCAATTGATCCAAGCTGGGGCAACGACTTTTCGTTTAAATTTTTCCCACGGCGATCACGATTATCATCACCACAGTATTCGTCTGATTCGTCAAACCGCTTTTGAACTCAATCAACCAGTTGGCATTCTACAAGATTTGCAAGGCCCAAAAATTCGAGTCGGGAAATTTACTAATACCACCCAATCAATTGAACTTAAAAATGGCGATCGCTTTATTTTAACTAGCCGTAAAGTAGAATGTTGCCAAGAAATTAGCTCAGTTACCTATGACAAACTGGTGGATGAAGTACCGAATGGCGCAAATATTCTGCTAGACGATGGCAAATTAGAGATGGTGGTTGAAAAAATTGACCACGAAAAACAAGATTTAATTTGTCGGGTTGTGGTTGGCGGCACATTATCAAGCAATAAAGGAGTTAATTTTCCAGGAGTTTGTCTGTCCATTAAAGCCTTGACAGATAAAGATAAAGAAGATTTAATGTTTGGGTTAGATCAAGGAGTGGATTGGGTTGCTCTGAGTTTTGTTCGTAACCCCGAAGATATTGATGAAATTAAAAGTTTAATTGCCAGTGCGGGAAAATGTGTTCCTGTGATTGCCAAAATCGAAAAACATGAAGCGATCGAAGCAATGCAAGAAATTTTAGAAAAATGTGATGGCGTAATGGTGGCTAGGGGCGATTTAGGAGTTGAGTTACCCGCCGAAGATGTGCCGATTTTACAAAAAAGATTAATTGCAATGGCGAATCAGTTGGGTATTCCAGTTATTACCGCAACTCAGATGCTCGACAGCATGGTTAATAATCCTCGTCCAACTAGGGCAGAAGTCTCTGATGTGGCCAATGCGATTCTCGATGGCACGGATGCAGTGATGTTATCCAATGAAACGGCGATTGGTAAATTTGCAGTAGAAGCTGTCGCAACAATGGCACGAATTGCAGAACGGATCGAACAAGAACATATTAATACCCAATTTTCCTCCAATCCTCGAACCTCAATTCCCAATGCCATCTCAGCCGCCGTGAGCAATATTGCAGAACAGCTTAATGCCGCAGCTATTATGACCCTAACAAAAACGGGTTCAACGGCCCGCCATGTTTCTAAATTTCGTCCTAAAACCCCGATTTTAGCCGTAACTCCCCATGTAGATGTTTCTCGACAATTACAATTAGTTTGGGGTGTTAAACCTTTACTAGTATTGGATTTGCCTTCTACTAGTCAAACTTTCCAAGCGGCGATGAATGTGGCCCAGGAAAATGGCTTTCTGAATGATGGAGACTTAGTAGTAATGACGGCGGGAACGCTTCAAGGAGTTGCAGGTTCAACAGATTTAATTAAAGTCGAAGTGGTGAAAGCAATACTTGGTCGAGGAGTCGGCATTGGTCAAGGAGCAGTTAGCGGCAGGGCAAGGGTTGCGAACAATTCCCGTGAACTCAGTCAATTTAATGCAGGCGAACTTTTAGTTGTTCCAGCGACAAGTGCGGAATTTGTTGAAGTCATGCGAAAAGCTGCGGGAATTATCACAGAAGAATCTAGTTTGACCAGTCACGCGGCTGTTATTGGTTTAAGGTTGGGTGTGCCTGTGATTGTTGGCTTTAAAGATGCTACGAAACTTATCCGAGAAGGGGCGATTCTTACCCTAGATGCCCAAAAAGGATTAGTCTATTCGGGTTCAATGCCCAGTTCTGCGGCAAGTGCGCCAGGAACATTACTCTAGATTTTTAGGTTAAATTATTAAATTGATGAATAGGCTTTTGGAAACACATTAACTAAAATTTGTCTTCGTTTTGTCGCCCTATTTAACTTTGATTTTTAAAGATTGAGATCTATCAGAAAGTGTTCCATAAAATCTGGTTTAAGCCTAACGATTAGGACAATTTACTAAATTCTAAAACCTCAATGGAGCTTGTCTTTAAAAGCTTTGAAGGCCATTTTCTGTCATAATTTAATCTGGACTTGTAATTTTTTTTAATCCGCAAGCACCTTGATTTTTACTCTCGGTGACTATTAACAACTTGTCAAACGAGTAAAAAACTTCACTATCTAGGCGCAATCTTAGATATTATCCCCAAAATATACAAATTTAGACGATTTATTATGACTCAATTTTCAGGTGCGTCCGATGTCCCAGATTTGGGTCGTCGTCAGTTCATGAATTTACTCACCTTTGGCACGATTACTGGTATTGCGGCTGGCGCACTTTATCCCATCGTCAAATACTTTATTCCTCCTTCTAGCGGCAGTGGTGGCGGTGGTGTCACGGCTAAAGACGCGCTGGGAAATGATGTTATTGTCAGCGAATTTTTGAAAACTCATAATGCTGGCGATCGCACTTTGGCTCAAGGACTTAAGGGTGATCCGACTTATATGGTAATCACAGGTGAAAAAACCATTGAAAATTATGGAATTAACGCCATTTGTACCCATTTAGGTTGTGTTGTGCCTTGGAATGCCAATGAAGATAAATTCATGTGTCCTTGTCACGGCTCTCAATATAACTCAGAAGGTAAGATGGTTCGTGGCCCTGCACCGCTTTCTCTGGCTTTGGCCCATGCCACTGTTACCGAAGAAGATAAACTGACCTTCAGCCCTTGGACAGAAACCGATTTTCGTACCAATGACGAGCCTTGGTGGGCTTAACCCTTGAATTTAGCATATTAATTTGAAACTGTTAACCTTATTCATTTGACCTAGAGATGAGAATTCCTGATTTTTCGGGATTGTGGCAACGGGGCATTAAAATTACCCTGACTATCGCTTTAACTGCGATCGCTACGATTACCCTATTTTTGTTTAGTGATCTTGCCGTTCCCCAATCTGCGGCGGCCTATCCTTTTTGGGCCCAACAAACTGCTCCAGAAACCCCTAGAGAAGCGACTGGCCGAATTGTTTGCGCCAATTGTCATTCTGGACAAAAACCCGCCGAAATTGAAATTCCCCAATCCGTTTTACCCGATACCGTTTTTGAAGCCGTTGTCAAAATTCCCTATGATTTGAATAGTCAACAGGTTTTGGCCGATGGTTCTAAGGGTGGCTTAAATGTTGGTGCGGTTTTGATGTTACCCGACGGTTTTAAAATTGCTCCTCCTGAACGTATTTCTGAAGAATTAAAGGAAAAAATCGGTGGTTTATTTTATCAGCCCTACCGCGAAGATCAGGAAAATGTAGTAATTGTTGGCCCGTTACCTGGCGAGCAGTATCAAGAAATTATTTTCCCTGTTCTTTCTCCCGACCCTGCAAGCAATAAAAATGTTCATTATGGTAAATATTCCGTTCATTTAGGCGCGAATCGCGGTCGTGGACAAATTTATCCCACTGGTGAACTGAGCAATAATAATGCTTTTAAAGCTCCTAGTGCGGGAACCATCAGCCAAATTAACAAAGTTGAAGCGGGTGGCTACGAAATCATTTTAACCACAGAAAAAGGTGACGAAACCGTTGCGATTCCTGCTGGCCCAGACTTAATTGTTTCTGAAGGACAAAAAGTTGAAGCTGCTGAATTTTTAACCAATAATCCTAATGTTGGTGGTTTTGGTCAAAAGGATACAGAAGTTGTTTTACAAAATCCCACTCGGATCAAGTTCTTAATACTTTTCTTGGCAGGAATTATGTTAGCTCAAATTCTTTTAGTCGTGAAGAAGAGACAAATCGAGAAAGTACAAGCTGCTGAACTTGAATTTTAAGTTAATCTTCAGCGTAAATATCTTTTTGGGGCGTATTGTTTACGTCCTTTTTTATGAATTATTTTTTAACCCACATTCAGCAGTTTATTTAAGACAAAAAATAATATTGCCGAGAAGAGAAATCAAGCAACTGCAAAACTAAATTTTGTTCATCAGAAATTTGAATAGAAGGACAAGGCAAACCCATCTAAATTCTGGAAATCTTGCTCATTTTTTCAGGAAAGTCAACGACTCAAAAATCCGTGAATTTTATTTCTGAATAGGTTTGGGCTTCAAGGCAAGCATAAAATCAAAAAGAAGCCCATTGTCTAGGTGAAGCATCACTGTCGGTAGTTCACGAAAATTTACAGAAAAACTAGGCTTGATTATTCTGTTTTGTTTGCATTTTTGTATTCATAAAGTGAGAATGACAGTAAAGTTTTCAAAAGACAGTTCTAGAGAGATAAACTAGATATTATGTTAAGAAGTTATTCGTCTTTCATTCCCTGTTTAGGACAATCAAATGTCTGAAATAAACCTCTCCCGTCGCGTCGCCCCCCAACCCCGACCCGTTAAAAATCACTACCAGCCCAGTGATAGCGCACTCGGACTCGTCTCTACAAAGAGTTTTCCAGCGATCGTGGGAACGGCAGATATGATGTTGAAATCGGCAGAAGTTACCCTCGTCGGTTATGAAAAAATTGGCAGTGGTTACTGTACGGCAGTGGTGCGGGGAAAAATTGCAGATGTCCGTTTAGCAGTAGAAGCTGGAGCCAAAACCGCCGAACAATTTGGGCAATTAATTTCAAAGTTGGTGATTGCTCGTCCGATGCCAAATTTAGAAGCCATTTTTCCGATTGGTAGTCATTTAGTCGAAATTGCTCAGCAGCAAAGGGGCCATAGTCGTCTTAGTAATCGTTCCATTGGACTGATTGAAACTAGAGGTTTTCCTGCAATGGTCGGAGCCGCAGATGCCATGCTTAAATCAGCAGATGTTCAACTAGCTTCCTATGAAACTATAGGGGATGGTTTGTGTACTGCCATTATTCGGGGATCGGTGGCAAATGTGGCGATCGCAATTGAAGCGGGAATGGAAACAGCAGAACGAATCGGCGAACTCCATGCTGTGATGATTATTCCCCGTTTATTAGAAGATTTGGAACATACTTTACCTGTTGCGAGTTATTGGCTAGACGAACAAGAACCTTTGCCGATGTTGCTTCCTAATACAGTGCGAGAAAAACAACGAGAATTAGTCACTTTGCCCGAATTAGAAAAGGTTGTTGTTGCCCTTCCTCAAAAACTCATGGAAACCCAAGAAGAATAAATTTTTTTATTCCCAAATTTTTTGTAAACATTGGACAATTCTCGCCGCACTACCTGGTTTTCCCAGACGTTTTTGGCCATTTTCTGCAATTTCTTGACGTTTTTCAGGAGAGTTTAAATAAGATTTTAATTCTTGGGCAACTTCATTAGTGAAAGAAACTAAAATGACGGATTTTCCCAATAAATAAGTTTGACGTTGGGCAAAAGTCGGAGTAAATTGAGGCCCATTGCCAGCCAAACTAAAAACAGGTTTTCCCAATCCCACAAATTGTTCCGTTGCTGTTCCTGCCATGGCGATCGCCGCTCCAGATTGATGTAGGCATTTTTCATAGGCATTTTGACTTAAAAAAAGTTTGGTCTTTCCCTGCTGAAAGGCGATCGCGGCGGGATCATCAATAGGAATTTCGGCTAAATCTAAATTAATTGGCTGCCATTTTTGAGCAACTAAGACAGATTGAAACGGTTCCAAAGATAAAGACGGGGCGATCGCCGCGAGAAAGCAAATATTTTTTTCACAAAAATCATTAATAACGCAATCCACTGCTTGCAAAATCAACTGCCAATTACGTTCTGCTTCAGGCGATCGCGAACCTGGTAAAAGCAAAATTGTCAAATGAGTTGAATCTTCAAAAATTAGCTCGTCCGTAACCCCAAGATCATCCATCATCGGATTCCCCAAATCGAAAGCTGGAATGGTAAATTTTCCTAAATTTTCTGCCGTCAACCCATCCCTCGGAAATACAGCTTTACAATTCAATCGACTCATTAACCAGCGTTCCCAAGGAAAATAAACCGAGCCAAAACCACGAGCTAATATCGAAGTTGAAGCCAACCAACCATTTTCATCTCGTAAATAATATTCCGATTTTGCTGTCCCCACAAAAGCATATTCAGCCCCACTCAACCAAGCAAAAGCCAAAGGAACAATATCTCCCACCGCTAAAATTGTGCCACCTTCCCGCGCCCATTTTTGAATCACTTGAAATTGAGCAAAAGTTAATCCCAGCAATCCGCCCCGCAAATCCCGCCATAATTCTCGACTATCCATATAAATAAATCCTCCTGACGGCATTTTTTGCACCTTTGCGATCAAGGGAATATTTAATTTTTCATAGGCATGACCTTCACCAACTAGGGGTAAAATAGCTAATTCTGGTGGATTAGGCATTAATTGTAGTTGTTGAGAAATTCTGGCGGCGATCCCATCTTCACCATGACCATTGCTGACAATTAGTAACTTCATAAAAAATTTCCTAAAATTTATCATGTCTTATTCTCGAACCATTCATTTAGCCGACACAGATGCTGCTGGCGTTATTTATTTTGCCTCCCTCTTATCCATCTGTCACGAAGCCTATGAAAATCACTTAACCCAATCAGGAATAGATCTGAAATCTTTTTTTCTTAACCCCGAAACCGCCTTACCAATTGTTCACGCAGAGATTGATTTTTTCCATCCCCTCTTTTGTGGCGATCGCCTAGAAATTCTGATAACTTCCCAATTATTAAACGAAAATAGCTTTGAAATCCATTATCAAATTTTTTTGACCGAAACACCCCAACATCAAGTTGCCAAAGGAAAAACCAAACACGTTTGTATAAATATCCCCACTCGCCAAAAAAAATCACTCCCCGAAGCTATCAAACAAGTTTTATTGAGTAATTGAAATTAATTTAAAAAATGTTAATGTGATTCAAATCATCAAAGCACCGAGAACCAGATCACAGATCAAACTTCAAAAAGCCCCTATAATTAGAAAAATTTGCTTTCCGTTTATTGAATGATATGGCAAAATTATCCAGTCAGCTTTTAAATCCCAATCCCTTTGTCTCCTACCGCGATCCCAAAACTGGAATGTGGCTAATCCTCCAGACGACTAAAGTAGAAAATTCTTCTAAAAATGACAATGACAACGCAGAAAAATCAAATACCGACAAAACAGCAACCTTTTAATAACTCCCGATTTTTGTCGCCCCAGAATAATAAACATAAATTCTTACCCCAAAAAGTTGACAGATCATCTCAAACATCAGTAGTATGGTAATTTGTCAACAATTCTATTGATAACTGGGAGTTTGTTTAAATCTTCCTAACATAACCCATGCCCACCATTCAACAGTTAATTCGTAGCGAACGCTCGAAAATCAAGAAAAAAACCAAATCCCCCGCGCTTAAACAGTGTCCTCAACGTCGTGGCGTTTGTACTAGGGTTTATACAACAACTCCGAAAAAACCGAACTCTGCTCTGCGTAAAGTTGCTAGGGTTCGTCTAACCTCCGGATTTGAAGTCACAGCCTATATTCCAGGGATTGGCCATAATTTACAAGAACACTCCGTCGTGTTAATCCGAGGCGGACGGGTAAAAGATTTGCCTGGGGTGAGATACCATATCATTCGCGGAACTTTAGACGCAACCGGTGTAAAAAACCGCAAGCAAGGCCGTTCTAAATACGGGGCAAAGCGGGGCTAGGCAAGGATAAGATATTTCTAACTCATATTTATTTAGCGAGATATCCCCTTAACATCAATTATTTCCCATTGTTATTACAAAAATAATAGCGATCACTGACCTTCTCCCTCCAATTCCCCAAAAAGAGTTTAGAGAAGACTATTAAAGCGTCTTATTACCATCATTAAAGGAAACATTAGTAACCATGTCTCGTCGCGGAAACATTAAAAAAAGAACCGTTCCCGCCGATCCGGTCTATAACAGTTGTCTGATCAACATGACCATCCGTCGGGTAATGAAAAGTGGAAAAAAATCTCTTGCATCTCGCATTGTCTATGATGCTCTAGAAAGTATCGGCACAAAAACAGGCAACGAACCCTTAGAGGTTTTTGAGAAAGCAATCAAAAATCTTACCCCTCTTGTGGAAGTCAAAGCCCGTCGAGTCGGTGGCGCAACCTACCAAGTCCCAATGGAAGTACGTTCTGCCAGAGGCACAGCTTTAGCCTTGCGATGGTTAATTCACTATTCGCGCGCTCGTGGCGGAAAAACAATGGCTAGTAAACTAGCTAACGAAATTCTAGACGCAGCAAACGAAACTGGTGCAGCCATCAAAAAACGCGAAGAAACCCATCGTATGGCCGATGCCAATAAAGCCTTTGCCCATTACCGTTACTAGAGATTTGGACGGTTATCCGTCTTTCCTTCCAGTATTTTTGGCAAAGAAGCGTATAGAATTGTGAATAATGTAAACCAATACAAAGACTTATCCGAAGACTAGACGGGCAAGAACTAAGGAGGTAGCTGTGGCACGTACGATCCCGCTAGAGCGAGTGCGGAATATAGGCATCGCCGCGCATATAGATGCGGGCAAGACAACAACAACGGAACGAATCCTATTTTATTCAGGTGTCGTTCACAAGATCGGGGAAGTCCACGATGGTACGGCTGTTACCGACTGGATGGAACAAGAACGGGAACGCGGTATCACAATTACTGCTGCTGCCATTAGCACCAGTTGGAAAGATCATCGTATTAATATTATTGACACCCCTGGTCACGTTGACTTTACGATTGAAGTTGAGCGTTCCATGCGGGTATTAGACGGAGTGATTGCGGTTTTTTGTTCCGTTGGTGGTGTTCAGCCCCAATCTGAGACAGTTTGGCGACAAGCAGACCGTTACAAAGTTCCTCGCATTACTTTCATTAATAAAATGGATAGGACAGGGGCCAACTTTTATAAAGTTTATGAACAAATGCGCGATCGCCTCAGAGCAAACGCAGTTCCCATCCAGTTACCGATTGGTAGTGAAAGCGACTTTAAAGGCATTGTCGATTTAGTCGAACTTAAAGCCTATCTCTACGAAAATGATCTCGGTACGGATATCCAAGAAATCGAAATTCCCGATGACTTAAAAGAGTTGGTCGCGGAATATCGAGTCAAATTGGTTGAAGCCGTGTCCGAAAGTGATGATGTCCTTATGGAGAAATACCTAGAGGGCGAAGAATTAAGCAATGAAGAGATCAAGCGTGGTCTCCGATCTGGGACGATTAGCGGTGCAATTGTGCCTGTGTTGTGTGGTTCTGCTTTTAAAAATAAAGGCGTGCAGTTGATGTTGGATGCTGTAATTGACTATCTTCCTTCTCCGAAAGAAGTTCCTGCTATTCAAGGGTTACTTCCCAATGGAGAAACCGAAGAGCGTAGAGCCAACGACGATGTACCAATGTCTGCTCTGGCTTTCAAAATCATGTCCGATCCCTATGGTCGTTTGACCTTTGTTCGGGTCTACTCAGGTATTTTGAAAAAAGGCAGTTATGTCCTCAACTCGACCAAAAGCAAAAAAGAACGGATTTCTCGCTTGATCATTCTTAAAGCCGATGATCGCATCGAAGTGGATGAACTCCGAGCAGGCGATTTGGGCGCAGTTTTGGGCTTAAAGGATACTCTCACGGGAGATACCTTGTGTGATGATGCTTCACCCGTAATTTTGGAATCTCTGTTTATTCCTGAACCAGTGATTTCGGTTGCAGTTGAACCCAAAACGAAACAGGATATGGAAAAGCTTTCCAAAGCTCTACAGGCTCTTTCCGAAGAAGATCCAACCTTTCGCGTCAATGTTGACCCTGAAACCAATCAGACAGTCATTGCGGGAATGGGCGAACTTCACCTAGAGATTCTGGTGGATCGGATGATGCGTGAGTTTAAGGTGGAAGCAAATGTGGGCCCGCCCCAGGTTGCCTACCGAGAAACGATTCGCAAGCCAGTCCGCGCAGAGGGTAAGTTTATTCGTCAAAGTGGCGGTAAGGGTCAATACGGCCATGTGGTCATTGACTTAGAGCCAGGTGAAGTCGGAACGGGCTTTATCTTTGTCTCCAAAATTGTGGGAGGAACTGTACCTAAAGAGTACATCAATCCATCCGAACAGGGGATGAAGGAAGCTTGCGAAAACGGTATTTTGGCGGGTTATCCAGTCATTGACCTGAAGGCGACTTTAGTTGATGGCTCCTTCCATGACGTGGATTCATCGGAAATGGCTTTTAAAATTGCTGGATCGATGGCTATCAAAACGGCCGTGATGAAAGCGACTCCTGTTCTTCTAGAACCGATGATGAAAGTCGAAGTTGAAGTTCCCGAAGACTATATGGGTAACGTCATTGGCGATCTTAACTCTCGTCGGGGACAAATAGAAGGACAAGGAATGGAACAAGGATTAGCTAAGGTTTCTGCTAAAGTTCCCCTGGCAGAAATGTTTGGCTATGCGACCGATATTCGGTCTAAAACCCAAGGTCGGGGTATCTTCTCAATGGAATTTAGTCATTACGAAGAAGTACCTCGCAATGTTGCTGAAGCGATTATCGCTAAAAGTAAAGGGAACGCCTAGTTAGAATTAATAAAAGAGGTGTAAGTTTTTAGTCAACGAAGTTTAATCAAATTTATTAACATTTCAATGCTAAAAACTGATACCTTAAAAATTGATCACTGAAGAACGAAGAATACTCAATAGGAATTATTAATTCATGGCACGCGCAAAATTTGAACGGGAAAAGCCCCACGTCAACATCGGCACTATCGGTCACGTTGACCACGGAAAAACAACTCTGACCGCAGCAATTACGATGACTCTAGCTGCCCTGGGTCAAGCTAAAGGAAGAAAGTATGACGATATTGATGCCGCTCCTGAAGAAAAAGCGCGTGGCATCACCATCAATACGGCTCACGTTGAATATGAAACTGGCGAACGTCACTATGCTCACGTTGACTGTCCTGGTCACGCTGACTATGTGAAAAATATGATTACGGGTGCGGCTCAAATGGATGGTGGTATTTTGGTGGTGTCGGCGGCTGATGGCCCCATGCCCCAAACTCGCGAACACATTCTTTTAGCTAAACAAGTTGGGGTTCCTTTTCTCGTCGTTTTTCTGAACAAGAAAGACATGGTTGATGATGATGAACTTCTAGAATTAGTTGAATTGGAAGTTCGGGAATTACTTAGCGATTATGATTTCCCTGGTGATGATATTCCTATCATTGCGGGTTCTGCTAAGGAGGCTTTGGAAGCGATGGTTGCGAATCCTAAAACCAAGCAGGGTGAAAATGAGTGGGTTGACAAAATCCATGACTTGATGGCTGCTGTTGATTCTTATATTCCGACTCCTGAACGAGATATTGATAAGCCTTTTCTCATGGCAGTGGAAGATGTGTTTTCGATCACAGGACGCGGAACAGTTGCGACAGGTCGGATTGAGCGTGGGAAGGTCAAAGTTGGTGAAAACGTTGAATTGGTAGGAATCAGACCAACTCGTAGTACTACTGTGACGGGTATTGAAATGTTCCAAAAATCCTTGGAAGAGGGGATGGCGGGAGATAATGCGGGTCTGCTTTTACGCGGTATCCAAAAAGAAGATATTGAACGGGGCATGGTTATTGCTAAACCTGGTTCGATCACTCCACATACTCGTTTTGAAGGCGAAGTTTATGTCCTCAAAAAAGAAGAAGGTGGTCGTCATAC
>JANNLO010000270.1:0-4125 GCA_031396835.1 Snowella sp. SOY_38_metabat_116 | reverse complement strand
TATTGCATTAATGATGAAGAAATTTTGCAACTTGCTCGTTGGGCCTGCATTATCGAAGACCACTATTCCACCGTGCGCGGGCTGGATACGCCAATGGATATTGAATGGGCAAAAGATGGTTTGACGGGTGAACTTTTCATTGTGCAAGCGCGTCCTGAAACCGTGCAATCTCAAAAATCTGCCAATATTATTAAAACTTATGAACTCAAAGAACATAGTCAAATTTTAGCCACAGGTCGGAGTGTGGGAGCCGCGATCGGTCAGGGAAAAGCTCAGATTATTTGTAATGCTTCCCAGATTAATCAATTTCGCAGGGGTGAAGTTTTGGTGACTAGCCGCACTGATCCCGACTGGGAACCGATTATGAAACAAGCCAGCGCGATCGTGACTAATCAGGGTGGAAAAACCTGTCATGCTGCGATTATTGCCCGTGAGATGGGAATTCCTGCGATCGTCGGTTGTAATGATGCAACAGAAACTATTAAAACGGGTCAAGACATCACTATTTGCTGTTCAGAAGGAGATGAAGGTCATGTTTGGACTGGTCTTTTGCCCTACGAAATTCACGAAACAGCTTTAGATAATTTACCTCGCACCAAGACAAAAATTTTAATAAACATGGGTAATCCTGAGCAAGCCTTTGGTTTTGCTAGTTATCCTGTCGATGGCGTGGGTCTTGCCCGTTTAGAGTTTATTATCGCTAATCATATTAAAATCCATCCCTTGGCGTTGCTAAAATTTGATGAACTAGAAGACCAAGCCGCTAAAGCCGAAATTGAAGAATTAACTAAACTTTACGAAGGCGATCGCGCTCAATTCTTTGTGGATAAGTTGGCGCGGGGTGTGGCGATGATTGCGGCAGCTTTTTATCCCAAACCCGTTGTCGTTCGTATGTCGGATTTCAAATCTAATGAGTATGCAAATTTACTCGGTGGTCGTCAATTTGAACCCAAAGAAGAAAACCCGATGCTCGGTTGGCGTGGTGCATCTCGTTATTATGATCCCAATTACCGTGGAGCCTATGCTCTGGAATGTCAAGCTCTGAAAATTGTTCGTGATGAAATGGGTTTAATTAATGTGATTCCGATGATTCCTTTTTGTCGCACTCCTGATGAAGGTCGGAAGGTGATTGCAGAGATGGAAAAAAACGGTTTGAAAAGAGGAGAAAACGGCTTACAAATTTATGTAATGTGTGAGTTGCCCAGCAATGTTATTCTCGCCGATGAGTTTAGTAAAGTGTTTGACGGTTTCTCAATTGGCTCCAATGATTTAACCCAATTAACATTAGGATTAGATCGTGATTCTTCGTTGGTTGCACACTTATTTGATGAACGCAATGAAGGAGTTAAACGCATGGTTAAAATGGCGATCGAAACTGCTAAGAAAAATGGTCGTAAGATCGGGATTTGTGGGCAGGCTCCTTCAGATTATCCAGAATTTGCGGAGTTTTTGGTGGAGCTTGGGATTGATTCGATTAGTTTGAATCCTGATTCAGTGTTGAAGACTATTTTACGGATTGCTGAAGTTGAAAAAGCCAAAGGTTAATCTGTGATTAGGAAATAGGGGGATTTTTTTGTTTTTCTCCCTATTATTTTTATAAAAATAATGGAGTTTAATATGAAAATTCTTCAATCTGTAAAATCATGGTTAAAAAAAGCTTATAGTGAATGGGATAAAAAAGACAATCTTGAGCAAGTAAAGATTATTGTTACTGTAATTACGGGTACTGCAACTGTATTAACTGTTTTTAATACTGCATGGGTATATATTGATAATCAGCGAAATACTAGTGAAATACTAAGAAGAAATGATCTATCAACTGATGCAAATTATGGAAAGTATGCGGAAAAGTATCATACAGTTGTTCAGAAAGCAATCGCCAATTTTTTATATCAATTCGAGATCAGCTATGATAAGCCAATTGATCAAAAGATTAATCAGAAAGAAAAACAGCAAAAAATAACTATTTTATTTTTGAGTCCTAATCAAATTAAAGAGCAATGTAAATCGATTAACCTTCAGCATTGTGGTGATACTACAAAAGGACAAATCAAAAATCAAAAACCCTTAGAAATTTTTTATTATTTCAAAATAGAAAAAAATCCTGATCCTGAGCTATATGATGACACAACAGGAATTTATGCGGAAAAAATCCCTGAGAAATTAAGAGATGAGACGACAGAAATTTATACAAAAAACCCTGAGAGATTAAGATTTGATCAGACTTGTAAAGCACTATTGGCATCAACGAAAAGTAATACTGGATTTGAGGTTTTTGCTTCGGGTAATTTTGAAAATTTTAGGAGTATTCATGATTTTTATGAATCTTTAGGCTTTGCCATCAAAAATCACCTAATACAATTTGAAACGGTTTTTAATATGTTTACTTATCCAGCTACTTGGACTGATAAATACTATGATAACGAGATATCTCCATGGGCTACTTTCGATCCTTTTTTTGAGATTGAGACTTGTCTAAGAAAGAATTGGTTTGGTGAAAGCAATAGTGAAAGTGGCACTAAATCTTTACAAGATTTTTCTGATAATTTTCTCCAACTAGGCAATAATTATCACTATAAAAGGATATCTAATGAATACAATAATTTATCTTGTAAGATATGGTGGCAATTTTGGAAAAATCAACCTGCGACAAAAGATGAGAAGAAGTGTGATCGTTTAGGAAAAGTTATAAATACACTAGAAGAATACCATATACAAAGCAACTTAATATGGCGTAAACTTTATGACAGTCCAAATTTATGGTTTCAAATAAAAGAGTGGTGGTTTAATACTAATTGGTGGATTATTCGTATTGGTAGCATAATTATTTTAATTCTAATAGGTTGGTTACTACACACCAAATTCAAAAATTCACGGAATAAAGATACATTCTCAATTGAACAGATTGACTCAAAAGATAAATCAATCCATTCTTACTATATAGATTATAGAAATAGGAAAAAGTAAAATAATAATTTGTACAAAATACAAAGGTGTAATCGCCGCTCTTGTAATGTGATTATCACCAATATTTAATATTTTAAGTATAAAGTAATCGCTTTTTTAACAATACTTGAAAAGGCGATTTTTTACGGGGATTTGTAACGGTGATTGTCTGTGATTAAAATTAAATTCTGGTAGGTTTTCACCCAATCAATTTACGCTCAATTATCAAAACCCAACCGATGATCAAACATAACTGCGATCATCAAAAATAACACTTTGACAACCATGCCAGAAATTTTCAGAGTAGAGGGCTATGTCTTCTTTTTCTATGCCAACGAGGGACAAGAACCCATACACGTTCATGTTAGACGCGGTGGAGGTTATCCCAAATTCTGGATAGAACCGCTAGAATTAGATTCTGCCAAAGGACTAAAAACCAAAGAAATTGTTCGGGCTGAAATGCTCATCACTGAAAACTTAGAGTTGATTAGGAGAAAATGGCAAAATGTATTTAGTACATGAAAAAACAGTTAGAGCGAATAAAGCTTGGATTGAAAATGAATGGATTTGTATCCGTTTAGAAGATGACCGAGAAATTCGATTTCCTGCCTATAAAAATAAACGATTAGCCAAAGCTAATTCTGAACAATTAGCAGAAGTTGAGCTTATTTGCGATGGCACAGGATTACATTGGGAATCGTTGGATGAAGATTTATCTATTGTGGGGATTTTAGAAGGAAAATTTGGTTTATAAGCATAAATTATTAAGTTTATCGTACGTTTTTATTAATATCTCGAATAGAAACTAATTCGCATTTTTGACAATAGTTGAAAATGCAATTTTTTACAGTAATTGGTGACATTCATCCTTTTTGATGGATTCTATTTTAAGCTGCGACTTCCACCGATCCAACCCTCATCAATGGCTCAGGTAAAGTTTCCCCTCGTTCTGCTAAAACCTCCAGTTGACATACTCACCGACCTAAAGGTACGGTGATTCTTGACGCTTCAACGGGAACCGCTACCGAAGTAGTCTTACAATCCCTCTGCATCCGTTTAAGGTCGTGGCGATATCCAATCCCGACCATCTCTATATTTTTAGATGCGTTTAAATCTCTATCGTGTTCCGTTCCACAACTTAAGCAAAGAAAAGAACGAACCGAGAGGTCGATTTTTCCC
>JANNLO010000265.1:0-16259 GCA_031396835.1 Snowella sp. SOY_38_metabat_116 | reverse complement strand
AGTGCTGGTGTTCCTGCTAAAGAAGTGATGGCAGAATTATTTGGCAAAGAGACGGGTTGTAGTAAAGGTAGAGGCGGCTCAATGCACCTTTTTTCGGCTCCCCATAAATTATTAGGTGGATTTGCTTTTATTGGAGAAGGAATTCCTGTGGCGATGGGTGCGGCGTTTCAAAGTAAATATCGTCGAGAAGCTTTGGGAGATCTTTCATCAGATTCGGTAACGGCTTGTTTTTTTGGGGATGGAACGACGAATAATGGTCAGTTTTTTGAATGTTTGAATATGGCGGCTCTATGGAAACTGCCGATTTTGTTTGTTGTGGAAAATAATAAATGGGCGATCGGCATGGCCCACGAACGAGCGACTTCTCAACCCGAAATTTATAAAAAAGCTGAAGTTTTTAATATGGTTGGAGTGGAAGTGGATGGAATGGATTTGTTAGCAGTTCATGCTGTTGCCGAAGAAGCTGTTGCTCGCGCCAGGGCAGGAGAAGGCCCTACTTTGATCGAAGCTTTAACTTACCGTTTTCGCGGGCATTCTTTGGCTGATCCAGATGAGTTGCGGTCTAGTGATGAAAAACAATTTTGGGGCGCGCGTGATCCCATTCAAAAATTTGCCGCTTATTTGACGGAATACGATTTGGCAACTTCGGAAGAACTCAAGGAAATTGATAAAAAAGTTCAAGGCATTATTGAGGATGCGGTTAAATTTGCGGAAAGTAGCCCTGAACCTGATCCTAGTGAACTTCACCGTTTTGTTTTTGCGGAAAATGAGTGATGGGTTGATACTTTTTAAACTGAAATTTACTTGTTCAAGAATGTTAGGCTAATTTGCTTTGGAACTAAAGTCATAAATTTTCGGCGATCGCGCAATAAATCTATAATTAATCGTTTTTTTGAAATAGAAATTGAGAATTATACTTACGCGATCGCTTCTCTAATTTATGATTATTATTAAATGAGTGAAGAGCTAAAAGAAAAGATTAAAAAGAGTCTTTTGAATAAGATTATTAAGTTTAGATTTTAATTTTCTGGTTTGATTTTTTGAATATTATACTAATGGATTATTTAGCGTTTGTATTGTTTGTTGAGTCAAAGATTGAATTGTTTCTAAAGACGGTGCAACGGTTTCTGATTGTTCTTTTAACCAAAGTAAATATTCTATATTTCCCGCAGGCCCCTTAATTGGTGAATAAGTTAAATCTTCATAGAACCAACCTTGCTGTTGAGCATTTTTTAATACTTGATAAATTGCTTCTGCTTGATCATTAGGATTGCGAACAACACCATTTTTTCCAATTCGCGATCGCCCAACTTCAAATTGGGGTTTTATTAAAAGGATCACTTCCCTTGGCTCAATTAATAAATTCCAAAGCGGTTCTAAGACTTTATTTAATGAAATGAAAGAAAGATCCATTACCCCAAAATCTGCTTTTGTTTGCTCGCCATAAAGTATTTCAGAAGTTAAATGTCGAAAATTAGTGCGTTCTTTTAAAATTACTCTCTCATCCTGCCTTAATTTCCAAGCAACTTGCCCATAACCCACGTCGACTCCGTAAACTTTTGCGGCTCCTGCTTGCAATAAACAATCTGTAAATCCTCCCGTGGAAATGCCGCCGTCTAGACAAATTCGACCTTCTACAGAAATTGAGAAAAAAGTTAAGGCTTTTGCTAATTTTTCTCCTCCTCGCGAAACATAAGGCGGTTTTTTGGCAACTTCAATAATGGACTCTATATTAATTTCTGTGCCTGGCTTGTCAATAATCTGCTGATTGACTTTGACTTCTCCTGCCCGAATTATTTTTTGAGCTAGGGCGCGAGATTCACAGAGATTAAGGTCAAACAGCAACAGATCTAGGCGTTTTTTGGGCAAAATAATCTCTCAGATTTCTAAACTATTTAAACTAGATTGTTCCTTTAAATAAACCTTGAGGACGGACTAATAAAATCACAATCATGATTAATAAGGCAATTCCCACTTTGTAGTCAGGCCCAAACCAAGGCACACTCAATTCTTGCACAATGCCAATAATTAATCCGCCTGCGATCGCGCCGTAGGGATTGCCAATGCCACCGAGAATGACAGAAGCAAACATGGGTAAAATCAGAAACCAGCCCATATTCGGTTTAATCGTCGTAATTAGACCATACATGGAACCTCCCATTGCGGTCAAAACGGCTGTAATAACCCAAGTCCAAATAACGACCCACTCCACATTAATGCCCGAAACTCTGGCTAAGTCAATATTATCGGCAACTGCTCGCATCGCTTTCCCAACTTTGGTTTTTTGTAGGAGCAAATGTAGTGCAATCATGGCCACAAAAGCGAAAATAATTACTAAAATTCGGTTGTATTCTAATTTTAATCCCCAAATTTCTTGAGCGGTAACAATCGGCAGTTGATAATTTTGGTTACTTCCTCCCCAAATAAATAGAACGCCATTCCGCAAAAATAGGGCTAGACCGATAGAAATAATCATTAAAGTGGTGGAAGTTGCTCGGCGATCGCGCATCGGTTTCCAGAGTAACCATTCTGAAATTAACATGAAAATTCCCGTGCCAAGCGCACCGAATCCCATTGATAACCAAATATTGACCCCATTTGTGTTCGCAAGCCAAGTAAAATAAGCTCCCAAAGTCATAAAATCGCCATGAGCAAAGTTAGACAATCGCAAAATGCCACAGGTCAAAGTCAGTCCGACTGCCGCCAACGCGATAATGCTACCAACTGCGATGCCATTAAAAAGTAGTTGAGGTATTTCCATTCCGTCTCGGTTTACGATAAATACTGATTGCTTATTAAAAGTACACCGAATTGGGATTTTTACCTATTTTTTTTTCTGTTAATGATAAATAAGTCTTTAATTAAAGTTTTAATGTTATTCTTTTTTTAAACTTATCATCAAAATTGCGATCGCGACGGAAAAACGTTTTAGTTTTTAATTTCAAGATATTTTTAAAAGATTAATTGAAAGAATGCTTTCCTATTTTATTAAACGAATATTTATTGCTTTTGTCACCCTGATCGGCACGAGTTTAGTTATTTTTATGATTTTGGCGATCGCGCCAGGTGATCCTTTAGGAGAATTAGCTACAAATCCAGCAATTACGATCGCTATCCGCGAAAATATTCGTCGCAGTTTAGGATTAGATCAACCGATTCCCATTCGTTATCTTAAATGGTTAATTTCTTTATTAAGAGGTGATTTAGGCTATTCTTTTACTAGTCGTAGCCCTGTTATAGATTTGATTTTACAACGTTTACCAACCACTTTATGGATAGTGGGATCTGCCTATATTTTAAGTGTTTTAATGGCTTTTCCTTTAGGTATTATTTCTGCTATTAAGCGTTATTCTTGGTTAGATCAATTATTAACAACGATTAGTTTAATGGGATTTTCCTTGCCAACTTTTTTAACAGGATTGATAGCAATTATTATTTTTAGTGTGCAGTTAAAATGGGTTCCTTTTATCTACAATAGCACCTTAAAAGTTGATAATATTAATAGTTTTATTGAGCAAATTCAGCAATCAATTTTACCAGTTGGCGTTTTAGCATTTTATCAATCTGCCGTTTTAATGCGCTTTGTTCGATCAGCTATTTTAGAACAATTACCCCAAGATTATATTCGGACTGCTTATGCAAAAGGTTTAAGTCATTTTACAGTTTTAAAAAATCATTTATTACGTAATGCGATGATTCCTGTTGTCACCTTAATTGCCCTTGATATTCCAACTATTTTTACAGGAGCATTAGTCACAGAACAAGTTTTTAGGGTGCCAGGAATTGGTGCATTAATGATTGAATCAATTTACCGTAAAGATACACCTGTGGTGATGGCAGTTACTTTTATTTATGCGGTTTTAATCATAATATTTAATACTTTAGCAGACCTTACCTATAGCTTTCTTGATCCAAGAGTTAAATATAATTAAAAAGTTAATTCCAATGCGAAAAAATACTAAAAATAAACGCGATCACAATGATAAAATTAGATTTATTTAAAGAGCTAAAACCTCAAAAAATAACCGAATACCGACATCAAAAACTTAATTAAATTAAAAACAACAGAGATTAATTATATAAAAATGAAAAATATTAAATATAACTTTTCTCTTAATAATTTTTCCGCAATGTTAGATTACAATGAAGTAATAATTTCCAAATAAGTTGGTTAAACTACAACTAAAAAAGTTTTATTAATCGATAAAATATCATGAAAGAAAAATCATTAATTTCCCCTAAAATAGTGGTAATTTTTTTACTAGCTCTTCTTGTTTTAGCCGCTTGTAGTAATTCCATAGAAGATCAACAAAAAAAAGAGCGGAGTAGCTTTCAAAATCAAAATATTAGCCAAAATTCTTCTGCAAACCAACTAAATGGCAGTATTTTATTATGGCATGATGAAACGATTGGTGAAGATCAAGTTCAACAAACAGTTGATAATTATCAACAACTCAATCCTGATGTTAATATTATTATTGAAACTGTGCCCAATAGGGAATTATTGAAACGTTTTTTACGGCAATTTAGAGCAGGTTTATCTCCAAATATTTTACTAGCAAATTATGATTTGATGTTTGAACTTATTCGGGCTAAATCTCTTATGGCAATTGATCCAAAAACTATTAATTTGGGAGATATTTTACCAACAGCTTTAGCTCAAGTAACTTATCAAAATAAAGTTTATGGAATACCTGGGGCGATATTTACTCAAGTTCTTTGTTATAACAAAAATAAAGTTGATAAAAACCAATTACCTCAAAATTTAGATGATGTTTTGAGTCAAGCTAAAACAGGTTACACTTTTGGAATACCCTCTAGTTTTCAAGACACTTTTTGGGGAATTCAGGCTTTTGGTGGAAAAATTTTTGATGATCAGGGTCGTTTCTCCCTAATACCAGGAAGCTGGGCCGCTTGGATGACTTGGCTACAATCAGCTAAAACCCTACCTAATGTTATTTTAACTAACAGTATTGCCGCTTTAGAAAAATCTTTTTTAGAGGGAAATTTAGACTATTTTGTTTGCGATGCTGATTCTATTTTTAATCTCAAAAAAACATCATTACAAGACAACTTAGGGGTAACAATTTTACCAGGTCAGCCTGAATATCCAGCAGGGCCATTGCTTTATACTAAGGTTTTATTAATACCGAATAATTTTAGTCCTCGACAAACTGCAATTACTCTAGATTTTGCTCGCTTTATTACTAATAAACAACAACAACAAAGGGGCGCAATGGATGTCGGTTCTTTTATTCCTCCCAACAAAACAATACGGCTGGATGGGCGTTTATTTCCGATTCAAGCAATACTAGAACAACAAGCTCGCAATGCTGTGGCGATTCCTCTCAAGGATATTCCCCAAGCAGAGATTATTTTCCCCATTGGAGAAGCTCTTTATCAGCAGATTTTGGAAGGAACAATTTCCCCTGAGGAGGGAGGTAAACAATTATTAAAACTGAGTCTTCAAACTTTAAAGAAATAGTTGTCAGATTGTTTTTATAATTGCACTATTTATAACTTAATAAAACCCTCTCATAATCTGCTATTCATATTAAGAAATTTGCTAATTTTAGTTAATTAAAAATTTAATTTAACTCTCACACTACAGATAATGTTAAACATGGGAAAAGTTTATTTAATCGGTGCGGGAATTGGCACGATCGCCTATTTAACAGTTCGAGGAAAACAAATTTTAACCCAAGCAGAAGTCTTGATTTATGATGCTTTAGTTGATAGCCAGCTTTTAAACTTAGTTCCCTCAAATTGTTTGCTAATTAATGTGGGGAAACGGGGCGGTTTACCTAGTTTTTCTCAAGCTGAAATCAATCAATTGTTAGTAATTTATGCCCTAGAAAATAAGCGAGTAATAAGACTTAAAAGTGGCGATCCTTTTATTTTTGGTCGAGCTAATTCCGAGATTCAAGCATTACAAGAAAATAATTGTTCCTTTGAAGTAATTCCAGGTATTTCATCGGCGATCGCGGCTCCTTTATTAGTTGGTATTCCCTTGACAGATAAAGAATTAAGTCAATATTTTGTGGTATTGACGGGTCATGAACCAGAAAAATTGAATTGGTTAGCATTAGCTCAAATTGATACCTTAGTAATTTTAATGGGAGGAAAACATTTATCGCAAATTATCTCGTTTTTATTGCAAAATACGCGATCACCACAAACACCTATTGCTATTATTAAAAATAGTGGAAGACCTAATCAACAGCTTTGGATAGGGACTTTAAGTGATATCCTAGAAAAAATTCATGGAATCAATCTTTCACCCGCCGTTATTGTGATTGGGGCAGTAATTAATTTAAGAAATATGTCTAAATCTTCTCTTCCGTTAGCTGGAAAAACTATTTTAATTACCCGTGCAGCCGAGCAGTCTAGTCATTTTGCTGACCTCTTAAATGAACAGGGTGCAAATGTTTTAGAAATGCCCGCCCTCATGATTCAACCGCCTTCTAATTGGCAAGAATTAGATAACGCGATCGCCGAAATATCTAAATTTCAGTGGTTGATTTTAACTTCAGCTAATGGTGTAGAATACTTTTTTCAAAGATTACAAATTTTAGGCAAAGATAGCAGAGCTTTAGCAGGATTAAAAATTGCAGTTGTTGGTAAAAAAACGGCGATCACACTACAACAATATGGCTTAAAAGCTGATTTTATTCCCCCTAATTTTGTGGCCGACTCATTAATAGAAACTTTCCCTGAAAACTTACTTAATCAAACTATTCTTTTTCCAAGGGTGGAAACTGGCGGAAGAGATATTTTAGTCAAACAATTAAGTGAAAAAGGTGCAAAAGTGGCTGAAGTTTCCGCTTATCAATCAGGCTGTCCCGACTCCATTAATCCAGATATTTGGCAAGCTTTAGTTAACAGCGAAATTGATATTATTACCTTTGCTAGTTCCAAAACTGTACACAATTTTTATGCATTAGTTCAACAACAATTAGACTTAAATTCTAGACAAGACTTATCAAAACTTTTAGATTCTATTTGTTTAGCTTCTATTGGGCCTCAAACAAGCCAAGCCTGTCAACAAATTTTTGGTAGAGTAACTCTAGAAGCGCAGGAATATACCTTAGAAGGATTGACTAAAGCTTTAATAAATTGGTGTTCTGATTAGATTTTAGATAATTTGAATTTAATAAAATTCTTTCAAAAAGCAATGTAAAGATTTAAAAATCACAATAATTTAAGTGAGAAATAATCCTAATCAGCCGTTTTTGGTTTATCAGATTTATCTTCCGAAATGGGGTCTAAAGTATTAATTTCTGAAGCAGAAGAAGGAGGAATTCCTTTAATTGCAATTAACGCTTCCATTACTTTTTTGACAATTGGAGCCGCAACTGTTCCACCAAAAGTATTGCCGCCTTGGGGTTCATCAACAACTGCAACAATAACATAACGAGGCTGTTCAACGGGTAAAATCGCAACAAAGCTCGTAATTTTAGCCGTAGCTGAATAACCGCCCCTCGGGCCTGCTTTTTCGGCTGTTCCCGTTTTTCCACCAATGCGATAGCCCTTAATTCGAGCCGCTTTAGCCGTTCCTTTGGTGACAACATTTTCCATCATCTGCACCACTCGATAAGCATCTTGAGTTGTAAAAACTGTTTTTGAGGGATAATTAGGTTTCCAATGGAGCGTTCCACCCGCATCTACTAGCCCTGCCACAAGGTGGGGAGTGATCAATTTTCCGCCATTTGCTAAAGCTGCGTTGAGTTGTAATAATTTAACGGGCGTGAGAGAAAGCCCTTGCCCAAAAGCAGTTGTCGCGAGTTCAATCGGTTGGCTAACAAATTCTTGACGAGGCTTGAGGTAATTCGCCACTTCTCCAGGTAAATCAATTCCCGTTTTGCTATCTAAACCAACGGCTTGAAGTCTGGTGTAATAATCGTCTGGTGTGAGATGGCGCATTAGACCGACCATGCCGACGTTGCTAGAATTCTGAATGATCTGAGCAACATTAACGGTTCCACCGCCAGATTTGTCTGAATTAGAAATTGTCCAAGGCCCAACTCTGACTGAACCACCGTCATTAACTGTTGTTTCTGGTGTAATCGCTTTGGCATTCAGCGCGATCGCCACATTAACGGGTTTTAGGGTTGAACCTGGCTCATAGAGATCACTAACTGCCCAATTTTTAAATAACTCAACTTTCGCTTTGGTATATTGATTGGGATTAAACGTCGGTTCATTGACCATTGCAAGAATGGAACCATCCATTGCATCCATGATCATCACCGTTCCCCGTTTAGCTTTAAAAACTTTTAATTGTTCTTTCAAAGATTCCCTAGCGGCACGTTGTAAGCGCATATCCAGGGTGAGTTTAACTTGCCAATCATTAGATTGCAGTAAATTCTGAGGTAAAAATGCGGGTAAAATTGTTCCGTGTCCCGATCGCCGAATATATAAACTCAGGGCATTGCGTTCTAATAATTCCTTCTGGCTTAATTCAATTCCCGCTTGTCCTTGATGATCAATATCGGCGTAACCCACAACTTCGGCCGCCATTTCGTCTTGAGGATAGAAACGAGCATATTGTTGTTCCAGTTCCAAACCGTCTAATTTCAGATCCCGAATTTTAGCGAATTGAGATTCACTTAATCGGGTTGCTAAGCGAATGCCACTTTTGCGTTGTTCAAATCTTTTTACCAATTGATCGGGTGTTTGATTATCAAGAATTGGAGCTAATTTATCAGCAATTGCTGCTTTGGGTAATTTGAATAATTTGGGATGAACATAAAGTGAGTACATCAAACTATCTGTCGCCAAAACATTACCCGAACTATCAATAATGCTGCGACGAGGAATATAGGGCCGAAGAATTGTCGTTTGTTGCGCCTGGGCTTTTTTTTGTAAGGAAGCCGCTTGAACAATTTGCAATTGGTAAAGTTTATAGCCTAATCCCATGATCGCTGTGATCAAAATCACCCAAACCGAAATTAACCTAGTTGTCGGTAGTTTCGTGGGCTTATATTGGCGATCGCGGGAAGATGAAGCTGCCTTTTTTTTAGATTTATTTGGCGAAGCAGATTGCAGCTTAACAGGCTTTTTCCGACCCTTATTGGCGGGATTAATGGGAGTTGGAATTTTCAAGTGAGAAGAGGCCATACTAACGACCAAGAAGCATTGTGTAATTATTCATTATATTTTGTTATCGAGAATGGAAACTTGTCTTCAACAAAAACAATTATCAAAAATATCTGGTTAGTAAGCCAAAGGTTGATTTCCCAAGATCAGTTTAGAAGGCTGATTTGCCAAAGATTGTTGATCTGGTGTAACCATCTCCTTACTGCTGGGCAGAAAAACATTGTAATTGGGATTAGGACGAATTAAACCCGAATTAGGTTTCTCTGCTTGTTCTGCCAGTTGATTTTTCAACATTTCATTAGTTGCGACCAGTTGACGTTCATGAACCTGTAGAGTTTTTAATTGTTTAAATTCTTGGCTCCAGACCCTCGGTGTATAAACTGTCCAGCCATAAACCGCCAAAGCTATTCCCACTAACCCAAAAGTCACAACAGAAGTGGCTTGTTGAAAACGCAGCAAAAATTGTAAATTGGTGGGCAAAGATTGCGGAGTGAGATTAATGGATTCAGGTGTAGATTGCCGAGAGCGAGTTCTCCGAGGATTAGAAGCTAAACGTTCTGTTGCTGACATTTTTTGTTGCGATTGAGAGGAAAAAGAGGCTGATACTTGTTTAGACAGGGCAGTCATGGCGGGGTTAATCATCCAAGAAATGATAATAAAAATAATAACGTTGATAGCGGTATAAAGTGCATCATATTTCATGATAGAGGTTATGTCGTTTTTCTATGATAATTTTGTTCCCTTATTTGCTCAAATTAAGATGATTAATTTTGCACTTTACTAATCTATTTTTTTAATCTAGAAAATCAAGGCTATAGATTATTCTTGTTAAGTAAAATTCAAATTCTCATCTTGTTTTGATAACTAGCGAGTGATTATATCAATTTAAAAAGTTTTCTGATAATTATTTTTAGATTAAATAAAAGCGATTTTAGCGAGTTAAATTCTTAAGAAATGTTATAAATTCTCAGTTTTGCTAAAAATCAAGTCGCTCTCGTCAGTTCAATGGGATAAAATTCTACTTAAAAATTAACGGCGATCGCTCAAAAATGAAGGGAGAAAGCAGAGTAAAATGAACTTATATCTATTCTAAAACTTTCGTTAAATCGAGTTATTCTTACTCAATTTTCTATGTCTAATCCTGCGCCTTTGTTGATTCTTATTGATGGTCATTCTCTCGCTTTTCGTGCCTATTACGCTTTTGCTACCTCGAAAAAAGGGCCGCTTCGCACTGCCAGTGGCATTCCAACCAGTGTTTGTTTTGGTTTTGTCAACTCTTTAGTTCAAGTAATTGAATCTCAAAAACCCCAAGCAATTGCGATCGCTTTTGACCTTCGAGAACCTACTTTTCGCCACGAAGCTGATGCCAACTACAAAGCAGATCGCCAAGAAACGCCAGCAGAATTTATGGTTGATCTCAGAAATTTACGAGATTTATTAACGGCTTTAAATTTACAAACTATTACCTACGCAGGTTACGAAGCTGATGATATTTTAGGAACTTTAGCGTATCAAGCAAGCCAAAATAATTATCAAGTTAAAATTGTTAGCGGCGATCGCGATCTTTTCCAATTAGTTGATCCCCAAAAAAATATCAGTGTTTTATATCTAGAAAGAAATCCTTTTCAAGCAAGGGGAAATGAAAGTTATAGCGAATTTAATGAAGCAGCAGTTAAAGCAAAAATGGGTGTAATGCCCGCTCAAATTGTTGACTATAAAGCCCTTTGTGGAGATAAATCTGATAATATTCCTGGAGTGCGGGGTATCGGCGAAAAAACGGCTGTCAAACTGTTAAATGAATACGGAACTTTAGAAGCTATTTATGAAAATTTAGATCGAATTAAAGGAGCCGTTAAAGTAAAATTAGAACAGGGTAAAGAAGATGCTTATCATTCTCGCCATCTCGCTGAAATTGTTACTAATATCCCATTAGAAAATAATTTAGATACATTTCATTTAAACGGTTTTGATTTTACTGCCCTTAAATCCGTTTTAGAAAGATTAGAATTAAGAACATTTTTAGATAAATTAAATCAATTACAAATTCAGTTTGGCGGAGAAATTGTCACTTCATCTCAACCAGCCATCGACCTTTCTCAAACTACCGATTCCCAACAACTTTCCTTATTTAATTCATTAGATTCAACCCAAAAAATTGAACTCAATCCTTCATTTCATCAACCTCAAACACTTATTCAATCGGAGATTATTGATACTTCTGAAAAATTAACTAATCTCGTTCAAAGACTCCAAAATTATACTGATAGTAATTTCCCTGTCGCTTGGGATACTGAGACAACAGATTTAGATCCTTTTATTGCAGATTTAGTGGGGATTGGTTGTGCTTGGGGCGAAAATATTAATGATATGGCTTATATTCCCGTTGGACATATTTCAGGTCAACAATTAAGTAAATCAGACGTTTTAGAAACATTAAAACCGTTGTTAGAAAGCGATCGCTATCCCAAAGTTTTTCAGAATGCGAAATTTGACCGATTAATCTTAAAACATCAAGGCATTAATCTCAACGGCGTTGTCTTAGATACAATGTTAGCAAGCTATGTTTTATCTCCAAAACAAAACCATAATTTAACAGATTTATGTCGCCGTTATTTGCCAAAAATTGTGGCATTAAGTTATAAAGATTTAGGAATTCCTAAAGGTCAAAATATTGCTTATTTATCCATTGAAGCTGTTGCCAACTATTGCGGTCTAGATGCTTATAGCACTTTATTATTAGTGCCAAAATTACGAGCAGAATTATCTATTTTGCCTGATTTAGAAAAATTATTATTAACCATTGAACAGCCCCTAGAAGCGATTTTAGCTGAAATGGAAGATGAAGGAATTAGCATTAATGTTGAATATTTAAAAGAACTTTCTCAACAGCTTGATACAGATTTACAAATGATTGAAACAGAAGCTTATAAATTAGCAGGAGAAAACTTTAATTTAGCTTCTCCCAAACAGTTAGGTGAAATTTTATTTGAAAAATTAGGATTAAATCTTAAAAAATCTCGTAAAACTAAAACAGGTTATTCAACAGATCATGCCACTTTAGAAAAGTTACAAGGAGATCATCCTTTGATTGATGAAATCTTAAATCATCGCACTTTATCTAAGTTGAAATCGACCTATGTTGATGCTTTGCCCCTATTAGTTAATCCCCAAACTCAACGAGTACATACAAATTTTAATCAGACAATTACAACCACAGGCCGCCTCTCTTCTTCTAATCCCAATTTACAAAATATTCCTATCCGTACTGAGTTTTCTCGTAAAATTCGTCAAGCATTTATTCCTAAAGAAAATTGGATTTTAGTTTCGGCTGATTATTCCCAAATTGAATTACGAATTCTCGCTCATTTAAGTCAGGAACCTGTGCTGTTAGAAGCCTATCGCAATCATCAAGATGTGCATCGAGTAACGGCTCAATTATTATTTGATAAGGAAACGATTACTCCCGCCGAACGAAATTTAGGAAAAACCATTAATTTTGGCGTAATTTATGGGATGGGAGCGCAACGTTTTGCCAGGGAAGCAGGCGTAAGTTCTGAAGAAGGACGCAAATTTATTGAGCGTTATCGTCAAAAATATTCTCAAGTTTTTAACTATTTAGAAACCATGAAAAAAGCCGCGATCGCAGATGGTTTTGTGACAACAATTCAAGGCCGAAGACGTTATTTTGAATTCGGTAGTCAGAGCTTACGAAAATTACGAGAAATTGATCCCCAAACTATCAATTTAGATAGCGTTGATTTTAATTATACAGATGCTCAACTCTTGCGATCCGCCGCTAATGCACCAATTCAAGGTTCGAGTGCAGATATTATTAAAATTGCGATGATTAAACTTAATAAAATTCTGGTTAATTATCAAGCAAAACTTCTATTACAAGTTCATGATGAATTGATTTTTGAAATGCCAATAGAAGAATGGGAAATATTAGAAACCCAAATTAAAACCACAATGGAAGAAGCTGTTTCTCTCAGTATTCCCTTAGTTGTTGAGATTCATGCAGGCAAAAATTGGATGGAAGCTAAGTAAGTTTTATGGTTATTAAGTATTAGGAAAAAAACCAAATAACAACTTTACTCCACCTGCTAAAAGAGCAAGAACAACGCCTACAAAAATACCTCGTGCGATAAATTCTTGATTTTCCAAGCGTTTGCCAATCCCCGTAATTTTCTCATCTAAAACCTTGATATCGCCTCTTGTTTCAGTCTGAGTGATTTTGAGTTCTGTTACATCCTTTTTAATATCATTAAGCTGTTGTTTAATTTCACCTAATACTTCCCTTAAATCAGTTTCAATTGTAGTTGTCATAAATTATTATTCCTTGATTTAGCTAAAATTCAAATTCAAACCATAATGACTGATTAATTTCTACCTTTTAAAGCTTTTTGAAAATTTTTGCGATAGGCAGGATTAATCGCCAAAAGTGCAGGCCAAAGCAAAGAAAGTGTAATCCGAGTTGGTAAACTGCGACTGAAATTTGTCTGGAGATAACCCGACCAAAATTTCCAGATTCCTACCACATAAACAATCCCTAAAACCAATCCAATGATGCCGCCCATAAATTACCCAATAGTTAAATTAATTAACACAAATCTAGTCTTATTTTATCAAGTTTGGTTGATGATTTCTAACGGACGTACCTGATTTAATAAATATTGTAATTCATCTCCCTCCAAAACTTCTGTTTGCAAAAGTTGATTCGTCATTGTTTCTAATAAATCCCGATTCTGTTGCAGAATTTGTAAAGCTTGTTCATAGGCAGCCTCTACAATTTGTTTAACTTCCTCATCGATCGCCTTGCCCGTGTCTTCACTCAAAGGACGACGCGGATTGCCCTGCCCATTTCCCAAAAAATTGTTAGCAGAACGTTTTTCATAAGCCAATGGCCCCAAAGCTTTACTCATGCCATAAAGGGTCACCATTTGTTCTGCAATATCCGTTGCTCGTTGCAAATCATCAGACGCTCCATTGGTAACATTTTCAAAAATTAGGGCTTCTGCGGCTCTCCCTCCTAATAACATGGCAATTTGTTGGTGAAATTCCAGTTCTGTCATCAAAAAACGGTCTTCTGTCGGCAATTTGAGCGTATAACCCAAAGCAGATAAACCTCGTGGAATGATAGAAATTTTAGAAACTTTACCACCGCCTGGCATCACCGCCCCAATAATTGCATGACCAACTTCGTGATAAGCCACAATTTTTTTCTCTTGTTCTGATAAAACTCGACTTTTCTTTTCTAAGCCCGCAATAACTCGTTCGATCGCCTCTTGAAAATCTTTGAGAAGAACTTTTTCGCGTTGATTACGGGCTGCCAAAAGAGCCGCTTCGTTGACTAAATTAGCTAAATCTGCTCCCGCAAAACCTGGCGTTTGGGTCGCAATTCCTTTTAAATCAATGCCTTCTTCTATTTGAACTTTTTTGGCATAAACTTCTAAAATTGCTAATCTTCCCGCTAAATCAGGACGATCAACCAATACTTGTCGATCAAAACGACCAGGACGCAATAAAGCGGGATCTAAAGTTTCTGGACGATTTGTCGCGGCTAAAACAATCACCGTTGAATCACTCGCATTAAATCCATCCATTTCCGTCAATAATTGATTAAGCGTTTGCTCCCGTTCATCATTACTGCCACTAGAAGAATTACCTCCACTGCGAGATTTGCCGATCGCGTCTAATTCATCAATAAAAATAATACAAGGAGCCTGTTCTTTGGCTTGAATAAATAAATCTCGAACCCTTGCCGCTCCAGTTCCCACAAATAATTCCACAAATTCCGATGCAGAAATAGTAAAAAATGTTACCTTTGCTTCTCCTGCCACCGCTTTCGCGAGTAAAGTTTTTCCCGTCCCTGGCGGCCCAACTAATAAAACTCCCTTAGGTATGCGTGCGCCAATCTTACTAAACCGTTCAGGATTTTTGAGAAATTCCACAATTTCAACTAATTCCGTCTTAGCTTCTTCTGCTCCAGCCACATCAATAAAAGTAATTTTTTCCGATTCTCCCTCAATATACATTTTTGCTTTACTTTTCCCAAAAGCCAAAGAATGCTTATCTTCTCCTCGATACAGTAAAAACTGCATAGCAAATACCAAAATCAGGGGAGGAATGACCCAAGCTAATACGGTTGAAAGCCAATTGGGTTCCGTCGCAGGGGCCGCCTCAAAAATAATTCCTTTCTTTTGCAGTCGTTCAGGAAGTTGGGGATCATTGATAGGAATTGTTCCTAATACTTGTCCTTGGTCTGTCTGTGAAGAATTATTAAAATTATTAGTAGTCGTATTTTTTTCTGCCGTCCCATGAAAAGGATTTCCAGAATCAGTTTCCGTATTCAGGGAATTATTGGGTATTTTAAACAAATCTCCCTTGGGTAGCAACAAAGACGGTCTAAGTTGATAAAGAATTAATTTATCGCCGACCTTGACCCGCGTTACTCGTTCTTGATCCACATCATTTAAAAATTGGCTATAGGGTTGCAACTGAATCTTCTCTGAAGAACGGGGAAAAAAAATAGCAATCAGAAAAAATACTCCCGCGATCGCCAAAAGCAAACTTACTGAAGAAGATAAATTCGGTAATTTAAATTTATTTTTTTTATTTAAGCCCATAATTACGCAATTTAGTTAAAATGCTCGATCAATACCGAAACTAGATTCGCTGCCTAGAATAGACTTATCTTAGCCTAAGAATTGAGATTAATCGTTGATAAGATTTCCTCTCAACTAAACTTACCTAAAGCGATTAAAATCTGAGTAACATAACTTAAAATATTTTTTTTAATTTAAGGCTTGTCAGACAGCAGTATTGTTGCTAATATTGTTAAGCATCAAAAAAAGCCGGGATAGCTCAGTTGGTAGAGCAGAGGACTGAAAATCCTCGTGTCACGAGTTCAAGTCTCGTTCCTGGCATTGTTTCTAGCACATAAATTTCTGTCAAAACCTACTTCAGACAGTAGTTTCAAGATTGTTACGCTTTGTTAATTTAAGGAAATGTAAGGAAACTTAAGTTTATTTAAGGAAATCTAATGCTGTTTTCTAGTCCATAGTTAGTCCATGCCAAAAAAACCACAAAAAACAAAGCTGGAATTGGTGAATGAATCCCTGGAAAATATTCACCTTAAAATCGAAAATCGAGGAGGCTGG
>JANNLO010000217.1:0-6085 GCA_031396835.1 Snowella sp. SOY_38_metabat_116 | reverse complement strand
TCCTGTTTTTCTTGGCCTTGGCTTTGACACTGCCCTATCCTCTTTTTTATTACTTTGTCTTATTTTAACTTTTTTCCGTCTCTGCAACCTTCTTTCCTCTTTTTTGAAAATTAGGTCTTTTTTCTTAAGTTGACACCAATGGTAAGCGTTACGCCCCTACAATAAATTTAGACCACTCAAATTTAATATGACAGATATCCAAACTGATTCTATTTCCGTTAAAACCGCAGTTTCTAATGCGATGCAATTCATACGGGAACTTTATGCAGACAACCAAATCAAAGGTGTTTTATTAGAAGAAATCGAATTTTCAGAGCCAGCAAATCAGTGGCTAATTACTATTGGTTTCACCATAAACAAGACTAGAGAAAACTCTTCTGCCCTCGCCGACTTGATTTTGCCCGAAAGAGAAATCGCTCGCAAATACAAGATTGTTTATATAGATGCCCAATCAGGAAAACCCATTTCCATGAAAATAAGAGAAATATAAATCAATGAAAGTTACTAGCAAATCAAGAATTCTTTTGCTTGATACTAATCTACTTTTGTTGTTATTTATTGGAGCAAAAGATCCTAAATTAATTGCAAAAGCAAGGACATTGAAAGCATTTGAAGAATCCGACTACGATTTACTTGAAGCAATCATTCGTCTTAATTTTACTTCCTTGGTGACTACTCCCCATATTATGACGGAGGTATCCAATCTATTAGGAAAGGAGCGTGATGACATCAAATCCGCAGGAAGAAAGGCAATGTCTGAGTTTCTCCAAAAATGTAATGAAATTAGCGAAAAATCTATCATCTTAGTTGATCACCCAGAATTTACGCGCTTGGGTCTAACCGATGTGGCGATCGCCGTTGCGGCAAAACTCTCCGCTTTTGTTCTAACTGCCGATGCTCCCCTCTATGTTCATGTCTCAAGATCTAACTTAGAAACTGCCAACTTTAATCATATTCGACAAGGTTCCTGGGAATAAAAGAAGAACAATTCCTCGTATATTATATTAGTGCGCAATTGAATGAGATCGTCGAAAGAATGCCATGATAGATTTATGGATGATTAAACCTTGAAACGGAGGAAAAACCAATGACTGAGCCAGCCAAATTACTCCTTGTTGATGATGAACCAGGCATTCGGGAATCGGTTCAAGCTTATCTGGAAGATGGTGGGGAATTTCAAGTGACGGTGGCTAATAGCGCGATCGCGGCCTTAGAATATTTAAAAAAAAATCTGCCCGATTTGATCATTTCTGATATCATGATGCCCCAAGTAGATGGTTATCAATTTCTAGAAAAATTACGGGAAAACCCACGTTGTAAAGCTTTGCCCGTTGTTTTTTTAACGGCTAGAGGCATGACCAGCGATCGCATTCAAGGTTATCAATCGGGTTGCGATGCCTATCTTTCTAAACCGTTTGATCCCGAAGAATTAGAAGCCATTATTAAAAATTTATTAGAACGCCGTAAAAGTGCTCTCGATTCGGGCAGTGAATCTGCTAAATTACAAGAAATTGTTCAAGAAATTAAAGAACTAAAAGAACAAATTGGTCAATCTCCTCATTTAATTGTCACGCCATCACCTTTGAAAATTGAACTAACTCCAAGGGAACAAAGTGTTTTGGATCTAGTAGCTCAAGGTTTAATGAACAAAGAAATCGCCAGTCGTTTAGAAACCAGTGTCAGAAATGTCGAAAAATATGTGAGTCGTTTGTTTAGCAAAACAGGAACGAATAGCCGCACAGAATTAGTCCGATTTGCCCTAAAACATGGTCTAACAAATTAATTTTTCCTAATCAAAACCTTTAGTAATGGAGATAGAAATGACACAACTAAAAGAGTCGCGATCGCTCTATGAACGAGATACTTTGCTATGGATAGAAGACACTGTTACCAAACTCAAAGTAAAGGATTTTGAAAATATCGATCTAGAGAATTTGATTGAAGAGATTAATGAATTGGGAAAATCGCAAAAAAAAGAACTCAAAAGCCGTCTTTTAGTGTTACTTGAACACTTGCTAAAACGTTTGTATGTCGATTCTCCTAATGATTTTCGAGGATGGGAAATTACTATTCGTGAACAACGTCAACAAATTGAACTTGAAATTGATGATTCTCCTAGTCTAAAAACACTTTGGCAAGAAGTCTTTAATAAGGTTTGGCCAATGGCCTTAAAAGGAGTCAGAAAAGATTATTCACGCACTTATTTTCCCGATCGCTGGACATTTTCACAGGATCTAGAATCAATACTTGAACGTGATTTTTGGGAGGAAAATTAACCATGATGCGATCGCTTTATGAACAAGATATTTTACTTTGGGTTGAAGAAACCGTTGCCAAACTCAGAGCGCGAGATTTTGAAAGCTTAGATTTGGACAATTTGATTGAAGAGGTAGAATCTTTGGGTATTTCACAAAGAAAAGAATTGATCAGTCGATTAATCGTATTACTAGAACATTTATTGAAGCGTTTGTATGTTGATCTGCCCTATGACTATAACGGTTGGGAAAGAACTATCCGTACTCAGCGCAATAATCTTCAAGTGTTAATTAAACAAGTGCCAAGTCTTAAAACCAAATGGGAGAGCAGTTTTGTTGATGCGTGGGAAATTGCCCTTAAAACCGTGCGTGAAGAATATTCTCAGATAAGTTTTCCCGATCACTGGCCATTTTCCCAGGATTTAGACGCAATACTCAATAATAGATTTTGGGAGGAGAATTAGCCATGACGCGATCGCTTTACGAACAAGATATTTTACTTTGGGTTGAAGAAACCGTTGCCAAACTCAGAGCGCGAGATTTTGAAAGCTTGGATTTGGACAATTTGATTGAAGAGGTAGAATCTTTGGGTATTTCACAAAGAAAAGAATTACTGAGTCGTTTAACAACCCTAATTGAGCATTTATTAAAAAGAATTTATATCCCCATGCCTGATAATTATCGCGGTTGGGAAAACACGATTCGGGAACAAAGACGACAGTTGCGCTTTATTTTGGGAGATGCTCCTAGTCTAAAATCTATTTGGGAAAGTAGCTTTGAACGAGGGTATCAGGTTTCTCTGCAAGATCTAAGAGAAGAATATACTCAAATAAGTTTTCCTGATAGCTGGCCATTTTCCCAAGAGTTAGAAGCAATGCTCAATGATAGATTTTGGGAGGCAAATTAATGATGCGATCGCTGTATGAACAAGATACTTCACTTTGGGTGACAGAAACCATTAATAAACTCAAAGCAAAAGATTTTGAAAATTTGGATCTAGAAAATTTAATTGAGGAGGTAGAAGCCTTGGGAAAAAGTCAGCGTAATGCCACTAAAAGTTTTTTAAGAAGACTAATCGAGCATTTACTGAAACGCTGTTATGTTCCCTTACCTGAATGTTATATTGGTTGGCAACGGGAAATTAGAGCTTTTCGTAATGAAATCAAAGATATTTTAGAAGATTCCCCTAGTCTCAAAAACTTCTTCTTGGAAATTTTTCCTAAAGTCTATGCCACCGCGATCGCATCTGTTCGGGAAGAATATCCCCAAATTAATTTCCCTGATCACTGGCTTGAAGATTGTGATATTAATGCCATCCTAAATCGCAATTTTTGGGAAGAGAATTACCCATGATGCATCCAATGACTTAAACCTCCTGCATAAAAAGGTGAATAAGCCATTCTACGCAAGAGATCTAAAAAATTAAGTTTATACAGCCGCAACATCACTTAAAGTCATATCCGACAAAGTTAGCAAACGAGAAACTTTAGGATTCCAGGGTTGCTCGTGCATGATCGAACGGGCCAAAATATAGCGGTATAAGTCACTCAGTTGCATGGCTGAATTTTTCCAGCTAAAACGTTGACCCACTCCACTAGAAGCTTGTTTTTTCAGTTTTTCAGACCAAAGCTCATCAGCTAATACTTTTTCAATAGCATCAGCTAGGGCGATCTCATCTTTAGGCGGAACCAACAATCCAGTTTCTTCTGGTTCAATAGTGAATCGTAATCCTCCTACTTTTGAGGCAACGACAGGCGTTCCACAGGCGATCGCTTCAATTGCAACTAGCCCAAACGGTTCATAATAACTAGGAATCACACAAACATCCGCCGCACTGTAATACCAAGGCAACCAATCATGATCAATACGTCCAGCAAAGTGAGTTTGATCTTGAAGTTCTAAAGTTTCCACTAGCTGTTCAATGCGCTTTCTTTCTGGGCCATCAAGGCGATCCAAACTACTGCCGCCGACAATGACCAATTTTAAATTTTCCATGCCCTTCTGCTGGAGATGAGCGCAACTTTTGACCAAGGTTTCAATTCCTTTACGCTGAGCAAATCGCCCGACATACAACAAAATTTTTTCTTGCTTATTCCAACCTAGTTTTTCTCTGGCGACTAATTTGGGGATATTATGGAAATTAGGTGTTGTTCCGCAGGGAATCACCTCAATCCGCCCCGTTTCAGCCAAAAGATTACTCAGCGTTTCTTTTTCTTGAGGACTTGTTGCCACAATACAATCTGCTTTGGCCAAAATTTCGGCTTCTAATGCCAATCGAGTAGCAACGATCGCAGACTTATGATCAAGATTTTCATACTTCACAGCACCCAGAGAATGATAAGTATGAATCAATTGCACATTACTTTTTTCTTGCAACTGTAACCCAACCCAAGCAGATAACCAATAATTAGTATGAATCAAAGGATAGCGAACAGCGTATTTTGTTTGAAAAGCTTGAAAAGAAGCTAAAAAATCAGGCATATAATCAAACAACCTTTCGCGGGGAATGAAGATTTCTGGGCCAGCTTTAAGACGAATTGTGCGACAATGGGGACTGTTTTGCACAATGTTGGCATCATTTGGATTACTTTTACGAGTAAAAATATCCACTTGCCATCCAAGCGCGGCCAAACTTTCTCCCATCTCTCGGACATAAACATTTTGACCACCCGCCTCTTCCATATCAATTTCTTCTGCTGGATCAGCGTAATCAGAAATTAGTGCAATCGCTTGTCGTTCAGAATGTGTCATGAAATTCACCTCTCAGTCATGATTTCAGTTATTTTTTTATTAAAAGGGATAAAAAAAGGAAACAAATTTCTAAAAATCAAATTTCCTCATTTTATGACTAATTTTTTAGTTTGAATTTATTAAAATTGCTAAGATGATAACAGAATCGATCAAAAATAGCTAGGAGTGGATCAGCCCTATTTTGATAAATTATTTTTAAAATACTGGAAATATATAACATCAACCTTTTAAAATTTAGTGATTCGTAATTTTTAGCTTGCTAAACTGCGTAGTGTGCTTAATTTAAATTAATAGAGGATTAGGTAAAAACTAGCCGAAAATTTACTAACTTCCACCAACCCTCAAATTTTAAAGTAATTAATTTACTAAAAACTTAACTCCCTTGAGGAATCAACTTTAAAAAAGCATCAAAATCTTGAAGAGCTGAGGCATATTGAACCCCTGCTGCGGATAAACTACGGTCTTGAGCGGCTGCGTCTAGACGTTCTAGATGACCAAACACTTCACGGGCAAGTCTGGTCGCCTCATTCTGGTCTTTTGGCAACAAAGAACGAGATAAACCCAGCATTTCTTGACGTAATTTTCCGAGAGGGCCATGAATCCAGGTACGAGTATCAACCCAGTTTTGATCAGAAATTAGTCCTTTCAGTACTTCTAACTTCTGACGAGCTTCTTCAATCGGCTGAACATACACTTGAAGTTCTGCAATTTTTTCGGGACTGTAGGTTGTTGGAATGACGGCTTGGGGGCCACTGCAACTAACGAGGAAAGTCGTTGCCAGTACTAAAATTAGGGAAATAAAAGAGCGAAAACGTAACATAGGACGATGGGAAAAATTGATGTTGACTATTTGATTAAAGTTTATTCTTAATTGTCTCAAAAATAAAACACATTCAAACAGAGGAAATTTTAGAAGGCATCAATCTGTTTTTATTTTCTGTTAACTGCTCTTTAAAATTTAGGCTCAATAGGTGTTTCGGGGAGGTATAAAAGACTGGTAGGATAAATACTCATAAATTCTTCTCTCTCACGCTGAATGCTGGAAATAAACCTGATTAATCTTCTCGATGATGCCAAGT
>JANNLO010000140.1:0-3328 GCA_031396835.1 Snowella sp. SOY_38_metabat_116 | reverse complement strand
AAGCCATAATGTCAGGTATATTCTATCTTTTTGCACTTAAATTCCTACAGCCTACCGATTTCTTTTGCTATAGATAGATTGAAACAGCCCTACTACTTGGTTAACCATTGCGGAAAATTTTATCTCAACACATTTTTTTAGAGACCTACCATTTTATCGTACTGTGATTCTGATGATCTCCTTTTTATTCTAATTAACTTTGCAGAGGCATTTTAACGCAATCATTAGTAATAAAGTTGTGAGGATCAGAAATAATGGCAGGTAAACCCGCCGTCAAAATCGGTTCTCCTCTAGCTTCTTTTTCGGTTACTTCTAAATTAAGATTGAGTAGAAATTGTAACGGGTCTTTATTGCTCGACATTCCATAAACAGAACGCACCGCATTATCTAAATTAAGTTGGGTTTGTTGGAGTAATTGACTATCTTCAAGATCGGGTTTATCGGTTAAATTGCGATAAATTTCTCGTAAACTCCATTGATTTTTTGCCATGATTTGTCGGCGAATTTGTCGGACTTGAACGGCGGCATCTGCAACATTTCTGATTTGTTCAATGGTCGGATTTTGGGGAAAGGGAAAGGTATCAAAAACGCTATCAGATGTATAACGAAAACCACTGCCTAATGTTGAACAACGTTTAGTGAACCATAACCAATGTAAATCAGATTGTAAAATACCAAAGGAATAATCATCAGCTAAAGGAAATACTTGAACAACATCACTAGGACGGATATTAGAATCAATAAATTCAAAAATTGGTCTTTTACTAACTCGACTACAGCCAATATAGCGAGGAATTCTACTTAATTTTTCTATTAATTCGGGACGAGGATAGGATAGTAGCCACCATTTAGTCAGAAAATTCTTATGATGACGATTTACGCGAGCTTTCGGATTGTTCTTAAGTAAATCTTGATTGCGCTTACTTTCCTCCTTAGCTGCCTTTTCACGATCACTTAAAATTCTATCTTTCACTCTTTTAAATAGGGTTTTATATTGACTCGCTTGCTCTAAATTTCTTGGATGAAAATCAATAATATATCTTTTAGGCAGAGGTGGAAATGTAGAAACTAAATCATCTCCTGTCAAATAAGGAAAAATAACTTCTTTATTTAAGAAAGATTGCTGAGTCAGCTCTAAATACTGAGCAGGTGTAAGTAAAAAATCTTCGTGTCCGTGAGTTTGCCCTTGATAGCAACATTTAGAATTAATATTGGCTATAATTCTTTTTGCTTGAATAACATCTATATTAGCAGACAAAGAAGAGTTAATAATTAGCAGACAAAGAAGAGTTAATATGATCCAATTCTGCCACTACCCAAGGACTATTTTTGTTATCTCCTAATTGAGTTGAAAGTTTCTT
Organism: Snowella sp. SOY_38_metabat_116; assembly: GCA_031396835.1. Lineage (GTDB taxonomy): Bacteria > Cyanobacteriota > Cyanobacteriia > Cyanobacteriales > Microcystaceae > Snowella. The sequence goes on along the minus strand of JANNLO010000140.1, from coordinate 1,967 downwards.
TTTCCCTAATTTTTCTCCCTTAACCCAATTTACAATAGCAATACGAACTGTTGCATCTCCAGACCAAAATTGGGTTGAAACTGCTTCTGTAATGGTTCCACTATGACTAACAATATAATCCAAACCGCCTTCACGGGAATAATTTTTACTGATGGAATCAGTTCCTATTAAACCTGCACAACCGTTTTCGGGCAACTGTTGATGAGCTTTATAAAACCAATAGACACAATAATCGGCTCGTCCAGGAATATCAGGGTATTTTTCTCGAATTTTATTGACATATTTCGCGCCAAATTCCTGCTGCATTTTATTTTTTGATTGAAAAGGAGGATTGCCAATAATCGCGTTAACTTTGGGCCAATCCGTTAATAGAGCATCTTTATTAATAATATTTTGATCCAAACTATCTAAAGGTAAGGGATTTTCCGTTAATCCTAATTTATCAATGGCAACTTTCCGCGCAATTAAAAGGGTGACTTTGGCTAATTCAACAGCAAATTCATTGCGATCAATTCCATAAAATTGTAAAGGTGTAACAAAGCTAATTTCAGTTTGAGAATTTTGCTTTAATTCAGCTATTTTTTTCAATAAAACTTGTTCATTTTGTTTTAATTCTTGATAAGCCATATAGAGAAAATTACCTGAGCCACAGGCAGGATCAAGCACTCGATATTGTTGCATTTCTATTTTAATCACTTCTAATTCTTTAACTGTATTAGCAACCTCAATTTTTTCTTCCCAATAGCGGCTAATGGTAGGACGAACAATTTTCATAATGTCATTTTCTGAAGTGAAGTGAATCCCCCCAATATGACGTTCATTTTCATTAACTGTACTTTCAAAAATACTGCCAAAAATCGCGGGACGAACTTTGCTCCAATCCTGATCAGCCGCTAATTTTAAATAAGTTAATTCTTCTCGGTTTAATTCAATGGGATAAACTTCAGCAAATAAACCGCCGTTAAAATAATCTACATTTTTATAACGTCCAACAGGATTAGAAAGGGAATTCATTCATCGAAAAAGTCCGTCATTCAATAAATCAAAACTACTTTTTCCTGCTAAACATTCCTCTAAACAAACTGAAAATAAACTATCTTTTAATAATTTTGTATCCTCTGCAAACATCGCCATAACACATTGCAGCGTAAATTTTTGAGCAATTAATTCCGTAAAACCTGATTTTTTTGCACGTGCTTTGAGTAAGGTATAAAGCGATCCCATTCGTTTAGCCACAACTTGAGTAATTTCGACTTGATTATTGCGAAATTGAGGCGGTTCAGTCGTGAATTCCATAAACCGAAAAGCCTCTAATCTTTCTGCTAAATCAATCAACCGAATTTTATCTAAAGGTGTATCAATTTGAATGTCAAAATCATAGATCCAAAATTCATCAAAATTGCACAAAATCACATATTTAGGACGGGGTGTTAATTGTTTGGAATAATCCCAGGCTTGACCATAATGTTTATTAAGATTTTCTCCTCGTGATTTCATTTCAATTAGTAAAGTCGCTAGGCGATCGCGTGGCCACCACAGATCAGCATAACCAATGTTGCCTTTACGACTAGCTTTTGGAATCGGCAAATCAAAAGTTGCCCCCGCTTGAATCACCCCTTCATGACCAAAAATCTTAAAGAATTCAATTAAAAAAGTCTGAGATTCCTGACGTTCTCGACCTTTAATATATTGCTCACAAAAATTTAAAAAATGATTAATATTTTCGGTTGTTGCTGTCATGATAATAATTTTTAATTTTAAAGATTTCTATTACAAAATCAATGTCATCATAGCAAAAGACACTAACTGCGATCGCGCTTTGTTATTCTTCTATAGAATACTGCTACATAAAACTGATACAACGCGAAATATTAAGTCACATTGAGGTTTACTTCCTGCTTCAACCAGAACCGTCGGCGGCACTCTGTCCACAGGCTGAAACGGTATAGCCTACCGCCTTATTTGCT
>JANNLO010000104.1:0-1687 GCA_031396835.1 Snowella sp. SOY_38_metabat_116 | reverse complement strand
GTTTTACCTTCTATGCGCGATCGCAAAAAAGGAACTATTATCAATATCGCCTCCATTGCCGCGAAAATGGCTTTTCCTGAATGGGGAGCTTATTGTGTGAGTAAGGCTGCTCTTGCTACCTGGAGTAAAGTCTTAGCGATGGAAGAAAAAGCCAATGGCATTCGGGTAATGAGCATTTTTCCAGGATCAGTCAATACCTCACTTTGGGATACTGAAACAGTTAAGGCAGACTTTGATCGGTCTTTGATGTTAACTCCAGATATTGTCGCTCAGATGATTCTGCAAGTCGCTCTTCTTCCAGCTGAAGTTGTTATTGATGAAATGACGATTATGTCCAATGCTGGAACTTTATAAATTCCAATTCAACTCAACTCTAATTACTAATTTTTTATTATGGCGATCGCTTCTTCTTCCAACCCTGACCTCTCTAATAATGGTATGACTAACGGTAATGAAATTCTCAACCCCCAATTAACTGATCGGATTAAAGTTCGCCCAGACCGTAATACCCATGATGGGCAAGTTGCTCAAGTTCATCCTGAGACCGTTGAAGTCAGCAAAGAAAAAATGATGAATTCTGTCCGAGCAATTTTAGAGGCGGTGGGAGAAGATCCAGACAGAGAAGGTCTTTTGAAAACGCCTAAACGAGTTGCAGAATCGATGCAGTTTTTGACTCAAGGCTATAATCAATCCTTAGAAACACTGCTCAATGGTGCCATTTTTAATGAAGGCCATAACGAAATGGTCTTAGTCCGAGATATTGACTTTTTCAGTCTTTGTGAACACCATATGTTACCTTTTATGGGGAAAGCTCATGTTGCCTATATTCCCAATCAAAAAGTTGTGGGTTTAAGTAAATTGGCTCGAATTGTGGAAATGTATTCACGGCGTTTACAAGTACAAGAGCGTCTAACTCGACAAATTGCCGAAGCGGTTCAAGAAATTCTCGATCCTCAAGGAGTAGCTGTTGTGATGGAAGCAACTCATATGTGTATGGTGATGCGAGGAGTTCAAAAACCAGGATCTTGGACAGTGACAAGTGCGATGATTGGATCTTTTCAAAAAGAACAAAAAACCCGTGAAGAATTTTTAAATTTGATTCGTCATCAGCCTAAATTTTATTAAACAAAAGTGATCAGACGGGTCATAAGAATTGATGGGGCATCTTAAATATTTGCCCTATTTTTTATTGATGTTTTTGAATCAAACTACTCCATTAAACCTGCAATAATATTAATACTCATGCCGACAATTGCGGTGTTAAAGAAAAAAGAAAGAATGCCATGCTGCAATGATAAACGCCTTAGTGATCGTGAAGTAATCTGTACATCTGAGACTTGACTGATCATACCAATTACAAAAGAAAAATATAAAAAATCCCAGTAATCTGGCTCAATATCTTCAGGAAAATCTAGTCCTCCCGCTTTACAATCAGGCTGAACTTTGTGATCTTGATAATATTCATGAGCGTAGTGCATGGCAAAAATAGTATGAACGAGTAACCATGACCCGACAATTGTTACTACAGATAGAAGAATATGGTGAATAATTAGGGCTTGCTGAATAAAGCTGAAAGCGTTATTGAAAAAGGGCTGGGGAGATTTAGCGAGAAAGAAAGTGCGAGAAAAAGGTCTAGAATGAGTAAAAAGGCTTGCACCCCCTACTTCCAGAACCTTGAACGATGTAC
>JANNLO010000029.1:0-16404 GCA_031396835.1 Snowella sp. SOY_38_metabat_116 | reverse complement strand
CTGGGGTTTTGCCGTGTTGATTAGTTGGACAGCGGTAACCAATGCTTTAGAACCTGCTACTTGGGTTTTGTGGTGTGCGACAGTTTTTTGGACATTGGGCTTTGATACGGTTTATGCGATCGCCGATCAAGAAGATGATTTGCGTATTGGCATTAATTCTAGTGCCATCTTTTTTGGAGAATATGTTGGTGAAGCCATAGGTATTTTCCTTGCCTGTACCATTGGTTCCTTGATTTATCTCGGCACAATTTTACCCTTAAATCTTTTTTATTGGATTAGTTTGGCGATCGCCATAATCGGTTGGGGAGTGCATTATATTCGCTTGAGTCAACCCGAAATTCCGAACTTTGCCTATGGTCAAATTTTTAGACAAAATGTTTGGCTAGGCTTTATTTTATTAGCTGGAATGCTCGGAAGTTGGTGATCAACTAAATTTCTTTCCTAATAATCTCGCGTGATAAATTCTCTAAAAGATTTGCCCTTGATAACCTTGGGTGCTATGGTATGGTGAGACAAAATTCTTTTTACTTTATTTAATAAAATTGACAACAAAGGCATGACATACCACCGAGTGTTACTCAAATTAAGCGGCGAAGCTTTAATGGGAAACTTGGGTTACGGAATCGATCCCAAAGTCGTTGCTGACATCGCCCAGGAAATTGCAGAAGTCATTGATCAAGGTGTTCAACTAGCAGTTGTTGTGGGGGGAGGCAACATTTTTCGGGGTGTAAAAGCTTCTGCTGCAGGAATGGATCGGGCAACGGCAGACTATATCGGCATGATTGCAACGGTGATGAATGCTATGACTTTGCAGGATGCCTTGGAACAAAGATCGATTCCCACCCGTGTTCTCACCGCGATCGCCATGCAAGAAGTGGCTGAAACCTATATCCGTCGTCGAGCAATCCGTCATCTAGAAAAAGGTCGGGTTGTTATTTTTGGAGCGGGTTCTGGCAATCCTTTTTTCACAACTGATACTGCTGCCGCGTTGAGAGCTGCTGAAATTGATGCAGAAGTAGTTTTCAAAGCAACTAAAGTAGATGGCGTTTACGATGAAGATCCAGCCATTAATCCCAATGCCCGTCGCTATAAATCTCTTACTTACAATCATGTTTTAGCGAAAGATCTTAAGGTGATGGATAGTACGGCGATCGCGTTATGTAAAGATAATAATATTCCGATCATGGTGTTCGACCTTTCGGTTTCGGGCAATATTGTCCGAGCCATAAGGGGTGAACCTGTGGGGACGATTGTAGGAGGTTCCTGTGAAATTAGCTGAAATCAAAGACAATATGGACAAAAGTATTGAAGCCACTCAAAGGTCATTTAATACTATTCGCACGGGGAGAGCCAACGCGTCGCTCTTAGACCGAGTTACTGTGGACTATTATGGGACAGAAACCTCATTAAAAGCTCTTGCCACCATTAGCACCCCTGATGCTAGTACCATCACAATTCAACCCTATGACCGAGGCAGTATGGCGCAAATTGAAAAGGCCATTTCTTTGTCTGATATTGGGTTAACTCCTAATAATGATGGGCAAATTATTCGGTTGAATATTCCTCAGTTAACGACTGATCGGCGCAAAGAACTGGTCAAAATTGCCAGTAAATTATCTGAAGAAGGAAAAATTGCGATTCGGAATATTCGTCGGGATGCGATCGATGTGATTCGGAAACAGGAAAAAAATCATGAAATTCCTGAAGATGAAGCACGAGATTTACAAGATCAAATTCAAAAAGCAACCGATAAATCTATTAGCAAGATTGATGAATTATTAGTCGCAAAGGAGAAAGACATCTTAACAGTTTAAAAGTAACTTTTTGATAAATTTTTCTACCAATCATATCCAAATCTTCTTTTTAGAAAAGTTTTGAAATTTGGTTACGGTTATCTTTCTTTAAGAATTTAAGCTCCGAGAAAGATAATCCCCAATTTTTTTTAGAAAGTAACAAAAACAATTCAAGAATTAGAAAAAATTAAAGTGTTTTCGTCCTACGATAATACTTCTCTAAAATCTGATCTATGTGATAGTAACGAGGAATATCCGTCGTCATATCCCACCACATAAATTCATCTAGTTCCTGATCTCGTAAGTATGGTTTATCTTCAGTTTCAATAAGGGAAACCTTGTGATTGTTTACAGTTCCTTTAGTATCACATTCAAAAATACGTTCTGCTTGTCGCGCACTCATACCTAACTCTTCGTAAAGCTCTCTAATTGCTGTAGCTAAGGGCGGTTCATGAGTATTTTTTCCTCCACCAGGAAAGGAAAATTTTTGTTTACCTTTATCTCTGACAATAAGAACTTTCATATCTCTCAAAACTAGGGCTGTTCCTCTAATACGCATTTTTGTTTAACCTTATATTTTGACTTGAAGTATCGGTAATTAACTATAGCAATAGTATTACAAAATCATTAAGTTCCTATGACTTTTTTATAAGATTTAAAACATGATTAATTATCTCAAAGGGGAATTAATTTCTGTTGGTAAAAACTTCCAAAATCGCATGATTCTGATCTTGGAAGTGAATCAAACGGGTTATGAAATTCAAATTCTTAATAGTTTTGCTCAAAGTTTGAAATCAGATAATCTAGAAATTATTCAAGTTTTTACACATTTTTATGTCCGCGAAGATCAACAACTTCTTTTTGGTTTTGGTTCTGCCGCCGAACGAGATTTATTTTCCCAACTGATTAGTGTTAGTGGCATTGGCACTCAATTAGCGATCGCGTTGATAGATACTTTGGGGCTAGAAGGCTTGGTGCAGGCGATTGTCATGGGGAATATTGAACAGTTGAGCAAAACGCCAGGAGTCGGCAAAAAAACCGCCGAACGCATTGCCCTCGAACTTAAGACTAAATTAGCTCAATGGCGACAAATTGCTGGATTTGAAAATGAAACAGTTCGACCCGATTCAGGCATTATGGACGATGTGGAAATGACACTTTTGGCTCTCGGTTATACCCAAGCAGAAATTAATCGGGCGATCGCAGTTTTGAGTCAAGATGTTATTTTACAAAAAAATCCTAGCGTTGAAGATTGGATTCGTCAGGCAATTACTTGGCTTAGTCTTTAAGCTATTGAGTTAATTGTAAAAGGCTAAGATAGCTTCAGTATAGAGCTTATAGCATCTTTAAATAGAACAAATCTAGTCAAAAATTAGGAATGATTTTTCCTAAATATCGAAGACTAAGTTATAAAAAATAAATAAATCCGAAAAAATCTGAATAAATTAAACATTTGTTTGATCCAAATTTGGCAATTACCCCTTAGAATAAATCATTGAAATAGCTAGTCTATCAGGATTCCAGCGATTGACTTCGATAAATGTATCCTGATCAGCCAGTTAGTTAAGCCTCCTAGCGAAGTTTCAATGGGAGAAATTTACCCAAAATCATCAAAAATAAGACTCCAGAGGAGATTATCAAATGAATAAAGCTGAATTAGTTCATGCAGTCGCTGAGAAAGCATCTGTCACCAAAAAACAAGCTGATGCGGTTTTGACTGCTGCGATCGAGTCGATTATGGAAGCCGTTTCGGCAGATGAGAAAGTGACCCTAGTTGGCTTTGGTTCCTTTGAAGCACGGTCACGCAAAGAACGGGAAGGTCGTAATCCTAAAACCAATGAAAAAATGCTGATTCCTGCGACGAAAGTTCCTGCTTTTTCGGCGGGCAAATTATTTAAAGAAAAAGTTGCACCCGACAAAAATGTTCCTCCTGCTGCTTAAATGAGTCAACCAAATCACGGCGGAAATTTGGCTTGGGCGGCAAAAATTGCAGGCTGTCCAGCTTCTTTCTTGCTGGATTTTTCGGCTAGTATTAATCCCTTGGGGCCACCTTTAAGTATTATTAATGCGCTCCAAGCGGCTTTTGTTCAACTTAGAAATTATCCTGATCCTGATTATTATTTTCTGCGATCACATTTATCCAGTTTTCATAATATTCCGACTGATTGGATCTTGCCAGGTAACGGTTCTGCTGAATTATTAACTTGGGCAGGAAGAGAGTTGGCGCAACTTGCAGGAACGATTTTATTAACGCCCTCTTTTGGAGATTATTATCGAGCTTTAACGGCTTTTTCAGGAAACATAAAATTAGTTTCTTTTGATATTTTCAATCCTAAATTATTAACTGAAATCATTCCCGAAGATGATTATTCTCAATGGGGTTTACTATTAAATAATCCTCATAATCCTACGGGTCGTCTTTTCCGAAAATCCGAAATTTTACCCTTATTAAATCAATTTGCTCTGATTGTTATTGATGAAGCATTTATGGATTTTCTACCGCCAAATGAATCGGAAAGTCTTATTTCTTTAATTGAAAACTATCCTAATTTAATTATTTTGCGATCGCTGACTAAGTTTTATAGTTTACCGGGACTGCGTTTGGGTTACGCCATTGCCCATCCTGATTATCTCAAACGTTGGCAAGCTTGGCGTGATCCTTGGCCAGTCAATGTTTTAGCTGAAGCCGCCGCGATCGCTGGAATACAAGATCAAACCTTTCAACAACAAACTTGGGATTGGTTAAAATCTGCCAGACCAAAATTAGAAACAGCATTAACTCAAATTCCTGGCCTATTACCTCTCCCAGGAGCCGTTAATTTCTTATTAGTAAAAACTGAAACTTCTAGTTCTCAACTACAAAAACAATTGTTAATCAATCATCAACTTTTGATTCGAGATTGTCTGAGTTTTTCTGAACTTGGCGATAATTTTTTTCGAGTAGCAGTTCGCACAGAAATTGAGAATCAAAAATTAATCCAAAGTTTGAGCAACTCAACACTTATTAACGAGAAGAAGCACGATGTAATAGCAGAAAATTCTGAGCATCTTCACTCTGCATCGGCTGACTAAAACGATATCCTTGCATCAAAAAACATTGTAAATTTTGTAAAATATTGAGTTGAGATTGAGTTTCCACTCCTTCAGCAACAACTTGAAGATTAAAGTTTTTACCTAAATCAATTAACGCCGAAATCATTTCAGTTGCTTGGGGATTAGCTGCTAATTTTGCAATAAATGATTGATCAATTTTAATTTTATTGATGGGAAGCTCTTGTAAATAACGAATCGAAGCATAATGTTTACCAAAATCATCCAAAGAAAAACGAATTCCTAATTGATGTAAAGGTCGAATAATCTTTTTAGCTTCCTCTAGATCTTGCATGATAAAAGATTCCGTAATTTCTAATTCTAGCCAGTGAGGATCGAGCTTTGTTTCCGTTAAAATTTCATTGAGCAAGTTAGAAAAATTAGGATGATAAAACTGTTTTTCCGACAAATTTACTGACATTATTATGGGCGAAATACCTTCTTGTTGCCACTTAATATTTTGCTTACAAGCTGTCATCAAAATCCATTGACTTAGGGGATTAATTAACTCTGTTTTGTCGGCCCATGGTAAAAATTGTTTGGGTGTTATTAACCCTTGTTGAGGATGATGCCAACGCACAAAAGCTTCCATTGCTTCAATTTCTCCTGTTTTTAAATTAACTTGAGGTTGATAATAAAGTTTTAATTCTTCATTTTCTATTGCTCGGTGTAAACGCTTTTCTACTCGCGATCGCCGATGAGATAATTCTAGAGAAGAAGAAGGCGCAAATTGGGATTCTGATTTTGATTGATCGAGACGATTTTCTAAAATATTCAACATTTCTTGACTATCAATTGCGTCTTGAGGATAAATCACAACTGCATGATGAGCTTGAATTTGTAAACAGTTTCCATCAATTGTTATAGATTGTTGAATAGTTGAGAGAATGCGTTGCACAATTGCATTTAAATTTTCAACTTCTTGAATTTGAGGTAATAAAATACCAAAGGTATTACCCTGCCAACGAGCAACAATATCTCCGTTTCGTAAACGTGCTCGAATACTTTTACTAATATCTTTTAAAATTTTATCTCCAACTTTATCTCCCAAACTCTGATTAATAATAGAAAAATTATCGAGATCAATTAATAAAATTGCCACATGATGTTGATGTCGTTTCGCATTAGAAACCGCAATATAAAGATATTCATTAAAAAGAGTTTGATTGGGCAGTCCTGTTAACGAATCTAAATAAGAATAATCTGCAAAAGTATCATCATTATCACGCTTGCTATCTGTATCATCTTCTACACAAATTAAAATCTCTTTCTCTTGAATAGATCCCTCAAAAGTAGATAAATTTTCAAGTTCTAGATCCGCATTAGTTTCGGCTGAGAGAGAAGAGTTTAAAAACGGGTTTTCTTGTCTGCTTAAATTATGATAACTAGCATTAACATCGCAACCAAAATTAATTAAATCACCGTCTTTTAACTCATGAACTAAACACTTTTCTCCATTTATAAAAATACCATTTTGACTTTTATTTCCTTGTAAATCTCCATCTAAAATCAAATAAGTAAACTGATTAGTTTTAGCATTAAACTTCCGAACTAAAGTCGCATGGTGTCGAGAAGCTTGACGAGAATACATCTGAATAGCATTATTGGAATGACGGCCCAGACTATAATTAGCTTCATCTAAGATAATTGTTCGGCGATGCGCTTGATCTTCAATAACTAGTATGTGCGGAATTAAAGGGCTATTATTACCATTAATTCCACTATTTTCACTAAACATTTTAAACTCCTTTTAATTAAATTAAACTAATTTCTATAAACTTAAGTCTAATAAATATTATTTATTGTTAGATTATAGTTAATAAAAAACTTTTTATCACCTGACTTAAATATTTATTTTTTTGACAATCAGATCAACTAACGGATAATTAAAGCACTTTAAAAATACAATTTTCATCAAAGTAAGAATCTTAAGTTTTAATTTTTCTAGTATTGTCTTTATTTTGCAATAATTTAGTTGTATTTACAATAAATAAGCTTGAATTATCAATAATTTCTAATTATACTCCAAGACTAGGAATATATTAAAAAGTTAATAACTTAATCAGATTTTTAAAACTTGTAAATAACGTAAAAGTTTTTTAAAACGTAAAAAGAATTAATTAAGAATGAGACTGAATTTTATTTTGAGTCAAAAACTGAGTAGCATCTTCCCCTTTCAAGGGTTTACAAAACCAAAAGCCCTGTAATTCTTTACAATGAAGTTTTTGTAATAATTCTACAACTTCTTCGGTTTCAACGCCTTCAGCAATTACTCTTATTTGAAAACTATTTCCTAGATTAATCATTGCCTCAACTAAAGGAATATCTAGCTGTCTTTGATCTAAAGTTGTAATAAATGAAGGATCAATTTTAAGACTATCAATTTTAAACCTTTGTAAACATTGAAAAGACCCTTGACCTGTACCAAAATCATCTAAGGCAATTCGCACTCCAATTGCTCGCAATTTTGACAAAATAGATCCAGAAAAATTCGTGTCATTCATAACAGTATTTTCAGTTAATTCTATCTCTAACCATTGCGATTCTAGACCTGTTTCTTCTAAAATTTGTGTAATAGTTTCTACTAAATCTGGTTGTTGAAATTGACGTAATGATAAGTTAACACTAATAGGAAATGGTGAAAGTCCTGATTGTTGCCAAAGTTTATTCTGTTGACAGGCACTTGCTAAAATCCAGTTGCCAATAGGAATAATTAACTCTGTTTTTTCGGCTAGGGGAATAAGTTTAACGGGAGAAATTTCTCCAATGTCGGGATGTCGCCAACGTAAGAGCGATTCTATTGTGGTAATTTCCTTAGTTTTAAGATTAATTTGAGGTTGATAAGTTAAATAAAATTGTTTTTTTTCTAATGCTTCATACAGCAGGTTTTCTAATTTAAGAAGAATGCTTGATTTAGAAGCTGCTTTTGCATCATAAAAAGCGTAGGGATAGTAACCGTGTTCTTTTCCTTGAGCAATGGCGGTGTGAGCATTTTTAAAAAGAGTTGCTGCTTCTTCTCCATCTTGCGGATAAAGGGCAATTCCAATTCTACCTTTTACATGAAGACGTTGCCCAGAAATTTCTAAAAGATTTTCTAGAGTTTGTAAGATTTTTTGGGCTAAATTAATAATCTCTAATTGGTCACCAGGATTTTTTTGTAAGATTACAAACTGGTCATTTTTCCAATTGGCAATACTACCGATCGTGTTAAGACATTTACTTAAACGTTGGGCTACATTTTTCAAAACTTGATCGCCACAATCATAACCAAAACTATTAATCACAGTGCTTAAATTATCAAAATCAAGAAACATGACGGCTATGGATTCATTGTCTCTTTTTGCCTTGGCGATCGCAATTACTAACTGTTCTTCAAACCAAATGCGATTGGGTAAATCTGTTAAAGGATCATGAAAGTTTTGATAAGTAAGACTAGCTTCTGTTTTTTTAGCTTGAGTTACATCACAAAGATAACTTCTAATAACTTGATTATCTGTTAAATAATGGACATATTGTTCATAAATTTCATCCTTAACTTGAATTTCTCGTAATAGTAGATTTCCACGAACGTTTTGAGCTTGATTCAATAAACCCAATAAAACAGGATGATTTAATCCTTCCTGTTGAATGAGTTTAAATTTAATACTAGCTGCTGGATTAAGATAAATAATTTGACCATTAAAATCAATTTCAATAATAGGATGGGGACTTAATTCTGCAAAAGAAATTAACCAAATAGCACTCTCTGAATGTTGATTATTTTCTTCTGCGATCATTGTTGATTTACTATCTCCTCCTAAACTTTGTCGTGCCATTTCTTCATATTGAGAAACTTCTAATGGATTAAATAAAGCAACTTCTACCGAGGTAGAAACAATATAATAACTCGCCTTAGATTGACTTCCAAAAAAGATAACATCACCATGTTTTAAATCGTGAGATTCAGTATTTTTGCCATTAATCATTAAGCCATTTCTACTACGATTTCCCTCCAGATCTCCATCTAAAATACGATAGGAATAAGTATCAATTTTTGGACTAGGTTTTATCCGAACTAAGGTAGCATGATAACGAGAAACAACATGGTCGTAAATAATAATATCATTACTCGATTCTCGTCCAATTGAATAGGTTGGTTCTTCAAGAGAAATTATGCGTCGAGCTTTTTGATCTTCAATAACAAAAATGTGGCGAAAATCCACTTCATTACTCATAACAAATACCAGTATTAAATTTTATTTAGATCATGTTCCCAACTCTTAGTTTGGCATAGTAAGAAACTAAACTACTACCTTAAAACTTAGATTTTTTCCAGTTATTAGCAAACTATTTTAGCTTAATATACTAATTGCAAACTATTTTGAATGATTAAATAGAGCAATTTCATCAATCTTTATTTATCATAAAACTATATAAATATATTATTTATTGACGTAAATTTTTTTGCTGTAAAAATTGCGTTGCATCCTTCACTTTAAGAGGGCGACTGAACCAGTAACCTTGGGCTTCTTCGCATTGAAGATGTCGCAAAATATTGAGTTGATGCTCATTCTCAATCCCTTCAGCCACAACGCGAAGGTTAAATCCCCTGCCCATCGCTAAGATTGCAGAAATCAAGGCAAGATCATGGGCATCACTCCGCAAATCTCGGATAAAATGTTGGTCTATTTTGAGAGTATTTAAAGGAAAATATTTGAGATAACCGAGGGCAGAATGACCAGTCCCAAAATCGTCCAAAGCAATGCGAACTCCCAAAGATTTTAGGTCTTCTAAAGTTTTTTTTGCTAAAGATGGATGGATTTTTAGAGTCGATTCAGTGACTTCAATTTCTAACCAATGGGGATCGAGTCCAGTAGTTGCTAAAGTTTGAGCAATGGTTTCTACTAAACGCGGATGTTGAAATTCTTTAGCTGACAAATTAATAGTAATAGGGAAGGTTGGTAATCCCTCTTTTTGCCAACTCAAATTTTGCTCACAGGCAGTTTTTAAAACCCATTTTCCTAGTTGAAAGATAAGATCAGTTTTAGCAGCTAAGGGAATAAATGTGGCAGGAGAAATGAATCCAACTTCTGGATTTTCCCAACGCAAAAGAGCTTCCATTCCTGTAATAATTCCTGTTTTAAGGTTGACCTGGGGTTGATAATGAAGGGAGATTTGTTTGCGAGCGATCGCCTGTTCTAGTAAATTTTCTAGTCGAAAAAGAAGAGTGGCTTCTGCCCCTAAATTGGAATTATAAAATTGGTAATGATTGCGGCCTTCTTGTTTTGTTCGATAGAGGGCTGTATCAGCATTCTTTAAAAGCGTTTCTTCAGATTCTCCATCTTGAGGATAAATAGCAATTCCAATACTACTTTTAAGATGAAATTTATGAGCAGCAATTTCTATCGGTTCACGCAATTTTTCAAATAAACGCTGAGTTAATTTAACGGCATCATCTGTATTTTTAATGTGAGGAAGCAGCACACAAAATTCATCGCCGCTCCAACGACACAAAGTATCTTGAGAACGAATACAACTTTGAATTTGCTGGCTAAATGCTTTTAATACCTGATCGCCCAGGCTATGACCCAAGCTATTATTAATATTTTTAAAAGAATCGAGATCAAAAAAGAGAACTGCTAATAAATGTTGATGATGTCGGGCATGATTTAAGGCGATCGCTAACTGTTGATTAAAAAATTGTCTATTGGGAAGATTAGTGAGTGGATCAGATAAAAATTGATGTTTTAACCGTTCTTCAATTTGTTCTTGAGAAGCCGAATTCCGAACTATAAAACAATAAATATCTCGATCTTGCAAACTATTACGAGTAAGTTTCATGGAAACATTAAGCAATGAACCATCTGCTTTTTTTTGTTTAAATTCTTCAATAATAACAAAATTATCTTTGGTGACTTTTTGTAAATAATTATCAATAATTTCTCTTCCTGTGGTGATAATTTGATCGAGAGAAAGTTTTAAGATTTCAGCTTCTTCATAACCCAATAATTGACAATAAGTGAGACTCGCTTCCACCACATTTTTAGTTTCTACATCAATCCAGAGAACGCCATCTGTTGTCAGTTGTTTATACAAAGAATATTGTTGATAGACAACTTGATTTTTTAAGGTCGATTTTTTGGATTGAGTTAGATCAAAAATATAAGAGCAAATTCGTTTTTTTTCTGCTAAATAATAGATATGTTGCTCATAAATCTTTTCGTCAATACAAACTTCTCTGATAAAAGAAGCACCATTTTCAGGGGGAGAAAGCGAAATTAATCCATCTAAAAGTGGATGTCCAACTTTAGCTGTTTCTAACTCAGGAAATGTTAAAGTTGTCGCTGGATTTAAATAGGTGATTTTGCCATCGAAAGTTAATTCAAAAATGGGCTGGGGACTATTTTCTATTAAGCTTAAATCAGGTGTTAAATTTTTGTGATCGCGCGGAGAAATTCCGTTATCACGAGATGTTTTACTGGGTGTATCACTCTGATAAAGAATGCCAGTAGAAAACGATGAATCATCCGCCCCAAATTCTTCCTTATCAAAAACTTCAGGATAAAAATCTGTTTTTTTAACCGCATATTCTTTGGACAAAAAATCAGGAATACTTGCATTAATAGTAGGAGAATCTAGCTTTTCTTCAATGCTGGAAAGATCAACTGGACTTATTTCTACACCTGATTCTGTCGTTTGCGCAATAATTTGGTAGGTGACCTGAGACTTGCTGCCGAAACGAATTATATCTCCATGTCTTAATTCATGGGTTACACAAGAATTTCCGTTAACTGTGATGCCGTTGGTACTCCGTTTACCTTGTAAATTTCCATCCAGAGCGCGATAAAAATAATTCTGACTTTGATAATCATTAACTCGTACCAAAGTGGCATGATGGCGAGAGACTTGGCGATCATATAAAATAATTGTACTATTGGGATCACGCCCGATGGTGTAATTATTCTCATGGAGCGAGACAATACGACGAGACTTTTGATCTTCAATTACTAGGACATGACGAAGTTCGGGAGCATTATTCATCGTGGATCTACAGAAAAATATACAGCAGAGGTAGCCATAGTGTTCCCAAATTCTCTACAAAATTTAACAACTCTACCAACTAATTTGAAATTTAGTATTTAACAGGTAAATTACGTCTAGCAAGGAAAATTGAGAAAAAACTCTCAATAACCCAAAATAATAATTAAATAAAATGTTTAAGGATTTTTATCAACGAGCAGAAAAGTTGGATTTAGTTTTTATTCTACTCATTAAAAGCGGGAAAAACAAGTGGCGAGTAACTTTAAATTTGCTGTAAAATCCATAATATTGTCTGAACGATTTTTTGCATAAAATATTGATCAAACGAAATTCAGAAAAAATCGACTTATCTAAGCTTACTAATCTATAGGATATTGCTACTAAATAATGTTGGATTTTTTAAAAAAACTTCCCTCCTGGTTACGATCAGGACTGCTCTTTCCATTAGCTTTTCTAAATGGCTGGTTGATCCTAAATTTATTCAGTTATTTTCAACCTCTTAGCAGTATTTTTGTGGCATCGGCTCTTTTAGCATTTTTATTAGACTTACCTGTTCGAGTTTTAGTTAAACGTGGAATTAAAAGAGGTTGGGCTATTTCATTTGTTTTTTTTCTAGCCATTTTAATAACTGCGATCGCCCTGTTAATTTTAGTTCCCTTAATTATTGAACAACTAACAGAATTAATTACCAGTTTACCCCAATGGCTCAAGTCAGGAAATGACCAATTAACCAGCTTCCATGATTGGACAACAGCCCATAAAGTTTTCCTTGATCTTGATTTTAGTCAATTCATTAGTCAAGCTATTGAAAAAGTAACAAGTCTGCTAAATTCGGTGGGAAATCAACTTTTTAATGTTGTTGGAATTACGATTAGCAGTATTTTTAATGGATTAATTATCTTAGTTCTAACTGTATTTTTAGTTTTAACAGGAGAACAAGTTTGGGAAGGAATTTTAAGCTGGATTCCAGTTCCATTTAATGACCGATTAAGAGAATCAATTAGAATTACTTTCAAGCGATATTTTGCCACTCAAGCAATGTTAGCTGGAATTTTAAGCACTGCTCAAATAATTGTTTTTAGTGTTTTACAAGTCCCTTATTCGGTTTTATTTGCTGTTACGATTGGACTCACAACATTAATTCCTTATGCCAGTGGTGTTAGTATTATTACCATTAGTTTTCTGTTGATGTTACAGAATTTTGGATTAGGAATAAAGGTTCTGATTGCAGCCATTATAGTCGGTCAAATTAATGACAACATTATCTCTCCTCGTTTAATGGGAAATATGACAGGATTGAATCCCGTTTGGATTATTGTTTCTCTATTTATTGGCGGAAAATTAGGAGGAGTTTTAGGCTTATTAGTAGCAGTTCCCTTGGCTAGTGTAATTAAATCTACAGTTGATAATTATCGCCATAGTTTACGCAATTATCCAGAAGAAAAGTCTGAATCCAGAATACTTAAAGAAGATCATCCAGAAGTCACTAACCCGCTTATTACTAAAGATTAGAATGACACAATTAAGACTCTAGTTTAGGCTAACTAATTAGAACGACGTATCTGTTTTCGTACAATCCAGAGAATCAAAGAAAGTACCAAAATCACTAAAACAATTTTAGAAACTGGCCCTAAATATTGCTCGACTAATTCATAATTATTACCTAGTTTATAACCCGTAAAAGTTAAAAAACTAACCCACAAAGTTGTTCCCAAAGTACTATAAAGAATGAAGGGAAATAGGGGCATATTATTAATACCTGCGGGTAAAGAAATTAATGTTCTTACGCCTGGTACTAAACGACAAAATAAAACAGCTTTCCCGCCATGTTTATTAAACCAATTATTCGATTTTTTAATATCTTTTGAGCTAATACTAATCCATTTTCCATATTTGTCTGCTAAATGTTCTAGACGTTCTTCACTAATAAATTTACCGATGTAATACCAAGGAAAAGCTCCTAAAATTGTTCCAACTACGCCCGCAATAACAACAGGAATAAAATCCATTTTCCCTTGCGCAACGGTAAAACCCGCTAAAGGCATAATTAATTCGGAAGGAATAGGTGGAAAAAGATTTTCTAAAAACATTAATAAACCAATTCCCCAATATCCAAGCTGATTCATGATATTGGGAATCCATTCTGATAACCATTGAGACATTTTTATACGATATATTTAATATTGGTCAAAAAGATTATAACAATAATTGTGATTTAATAGATATTCTTTAGAAAATAAAGTAACATTCTTAATTAAATAATAAAATGAAATAATTTTAATTCAAGTTATGAAAGTTAATTCCTATTTGTAAAGACTCGGATTTAAAGATCTTAAAAAAATTTATAATAAGATCTAAAAATCTCAAAGAAATTTTCATATTAAGGCAATTTTAGCTATGTAACTATGCTCAATAAATTTCAAACAAAAACATACACTTTTTTAAAATCAATCAATCTACCAACTCACTTTTCCCGCTAATTTCCGTAATTTATTATCTCCAATACCCGAAACTCTATTTAAGTCTTCTAAAGAAGAAAATGGCTTTTGTTGTCGTGCTTGAATAATGCGATCACTTAATTTAGAACCAACACCAGGTAAGCCTTCTAATTCTTCTTTGCTAGCAGTATTTAGATTAATAATTTGACTTAAATTGTTTGTTTTATTAAGAATTTTCAAGGGTTGACTAGAGTTAATTACACATTGTTTTTTTTCATTAGCAATAGTCTTTTGAAGAGAGGAAGGAATACCCAAAATTGCATCCTCATATAACTGCTCAAACTCCCGTTGATAATGAGCATTAATCAAGGGATTATCTAATACTAATAAAGTCTCATCATTTAGACGATTAGCCGCATTTGACCAATTATGAGAACCTGTAATCACAAAACGACGATCAACAATACCCATTTTATGATGCAACTTATCGCCTTTCGATAAATTAGGAATACCGACAGTATTTAAAGGTACTAACCAAGGACTATTATTAACTTCAGCACGACAATTTTTAGTAAGTTCAATTCCCAGTAGATCAAGCCCTTCGCTGTAGGAAAGATAGGCAAATCCAGGATCAATAAGAGCTTTGATAATAACGTCTTTTTGCGATTGGGTTTGTAATAAATCTGCTAAACGTTGCTCACTCCAAACAAAAAGAGCTAAAGACACAAATTGTTGAGAACGGCTGAGGGTTTGAGCAATTAATCCATTGCTGGTATCTAGCCAATTAATCTTGTTAGAATCAGGAGAAAATTTAACGGATACTTGAGTTTTGCCAATTATAAATGTTTTAGTTGCTCTAAACGGTTTATTAATACCAAATAAACTATCTTTTTTTCTGCCCATACCATCACCCCACATCAAATTAAATTCTTCTGTAAAATGTTGGGCTAATTTGGCAGATTTGATTAGCAATAAATTATTAGCATTGCCTCTTGTATCTGGACGAGTGTAGTCCCCATGTTGATCACTCAAAGTGAAGTTTGCTGATGTAACAATTAGCGTTTTATTATCGACTATTAAAAATTTATGGTGCATTAAACCCGTTCCTTGTGAGCCATCTTCTGTATCATCAATTACGGGAATTTGAGCTTTATTTAAAATCGTAATCGCATCTCGCTGCTGCATTTCTTCTAAACTTAATTGGCTATCTTTATTGGTGTCTACAAAAGCAATATAATCTGCATTTCTTTCTTTTTCCCTTTCTGTTTCTTCTTTTAAACCAGATGAATTAGTAATAGATTCATGGTAAGTATTTTCTAAAATTACTCTCACTTTTATTCCCGCTTGTTGCTTTTTAACTAATGCTTGAGCCACCAATGGTAAACGTAATTCCTGCACTGCTAGATCCACACTCGATTGAGCAGTATTAATTGTGTCAATAATAATTTTTTCTAAATTATCACCTGCTCGTTTGATGTGACGATAAGGATCGGTATAATTAGCTTTTTTTGATTGATTATGATTAAAATAAACTTGAATTAAAGAATCTTGGGGCAAAGGGTTTGGACGTTGACTATTAGCTTGAATTTCAGAAAAAAGAATAATTGTTCCCGTGACCAAAACTATTAATAGAAAAAAAAGAATCAGATTCGTCTTAGTTAATTTCATTTTCAAGTTTTCCTAGTATTTTTCTAATTTATTCTAATTTAAATCAAATTTTATAACTATAAAGATTATTGAATATACAAATAGGATTAAAATTTTTTTAACGATTAAGGCAAAGTTAATAAACAGCAATAATTTCTTGTTTAAAATAAAAGCCGCTCACGGGGAACGGCTAGCCAAAAATTTAGAAGGTGTTAAGTAAGTGGGCTTAATTAATTCTTAGATTGTAGAACAGGTTTCTAGCTTGTGGACAGGCAGGATGCCCATCTTACTTATTTGATAAACAACATTTCTTGATAGGTTGGCAAAGGCCATAAATCATCAGCAATTTCCGCTTCCAAAGCATCAGCATATTCCCGAACTCCATCCATTAAAGGACGAATAATTTGGGAAAGATA
>JANNLO010000006.1:0-8000 GCA_031396835.1 Snowella sp. SOY_38_metabat_116 | reverse complement strand
TGACTCCAATTTTGGGGAGAGGCATAGGCAACAGGTACGCCAACGACCATCAAAAACGAAAAAAGCACTAAGGCAGCTAAAGCAATTTGAAAGACAATAGACATTTTCTGGTTCTCCTATAATTATCTGATTCTAGCCAATGGTTTAAAAAATTACTGACTATATTCAGGAAAATATTAATAACATCCTGATTAGTAAACTACCAAAAAATGAGACGTGGGGGAAGGGTTAAACTAGTTTATCTGGCTCTCGAAATTTTTCTTATTGTTCTATCAATGAAATTTGATTCAAAAAAATAACATGGCTGCCGAAATTGAACGAAAATTTTTAGTCAAAGGTGATAATTGGCGATCGCAAGGAATAGGACAATGTTACAAACAGGGCTATATTCCCACTCAAGATCAAACTACAGTGAGGGTTCGGATTGCTGGCAATCGCGGCTATTTAACGATTAAAGGAAAAAACCAAGGTATGGCAAGAGCAGAATTTGAATATGCGATTCCTCTGCAAGATGCAGAAATTATGCTAGAAACCCTTTGTCATCGCCCTTTGATCGAAAAAATGAGATACCGTATTCCCCAGAGCGATCTTGTGTGGGAAGTAGATGAATTTAGCGGAGAAAATAGCGGCTTAATTATTGCTGAGATCGAATTACAACACGAAAACCAAATGTTCACTCTCCCTGATTGGATCGGACAAGAAGTTACGGAAGACCCCAAATATTATAATTCTAATTTGGTGAATCATCCCTATCAAGATTGGCAAACAACTTCCTATCCACAATCCTAAAGCTCAATTAAGGCTTTGTTTTGACACTAATATCCCCATTAACTAGGGTTTGGCAAGCTAGGCGGTAGGATTCTGGCTTTTTTCTTAATGCCTTGATCTCAAAATCCGTTTTAGCTGAAAGATTTTCCATGCCTTCGACAATCTCAACAACACAGGTTGCACATTGGCCATAGCCGCCACAGTTCGTCAATTTTCCTTTTAGAGTATAAATATCTATCTTATTCTGTAATGCCTTCTCACGCAGATTTGCTCCTAGTGAGACGATCGCTTCTTTATTTTCTTTGATAAACGTAATGGTCACTTGCGCTCCTTAAAATTCTAACTATCACAATATTAAGAAATTTTAAGTAATTTTGCGAAACTTTTACATTTATCACTTCCAGATTAAGACTTTTTTTAAATTCTGTAGAGGAATTGAATTAAGATTTTCGAGAAAGATATAAAACCTATAGTCAAAATCTAATTTACGGTAAAAACAAGAATGTGGATGCAGAGAGAGTTTGATTTACCAAAATCCAGATAGATTTTCTTAATGAATAATATGGATGATATTACAAGGTTAAAGCTTTTTTCACAACTCACAAAACAATTACTATTATTTACATTGGCGAGTGACAACGGAATTAAAGTTTGCAGATGATTGGATTTGTTGATTCCAGACAGACGCTTGATTCCCGCAGCCATCTGAAGACAAAGCAGCTCCTGCTAGCAAAGTAGTTATGCCTAATAAAGAGACAAAAATAAATTTTTCTGGATGAAAGGTTAGCATATTTCTTCTCGTGTTGTTTATGGTTAAGTCTTTAAAGTGTCTTTAAAATCTCTTTAACTATACATTAACAATACAGTGGTTGTAAAGCATCGTTAAATACTTGGATCTTTAACGCTTAAGTGTTTTTGATATCTCGATGGAATTACTCGGTACCAAGACTAAAAATCTTATCAGCCAGCTAAAGATTTTAGGTGATCAAGTGTTGAATTGGTTGGTTCGCTCTAAGTAAAAATTTTATTGTGTTTACTGATCGCTGGTTCTGTTTTTTTGTGCGATCGCCCAGAGTTTTTTGATTTGTTCTCCAACTTGCTCTCGTTGATTAATGAGATAAATACTGATTAAGGTTAAGCCAACGCCGCTCCACTGCAAAATACTTAACTCTTCTCCTAAAATTAAATTGCCGAAGCTCAGGGCAAAAACGGGAGTTAAAAAGGTCAAGGAACTCAAACTCGTTAAATTACCTTGCGCGGCCAAATAAAAAAAGATTCCATAGGCGATCGCACTTCCAAAAATAGTTGCATAGGCAAGATTTAACCAACCATTCCAATTTATGGCTTGCCATTGTTGAGTTTCACTTAATCCCGAAGCGATAAATAAGGGTAAACCGCCTAAAATTAGATGCCAACCTGTTGCCACTAGCGGATCGACATGACGACAAACAAAACGAATCAAGATTGTGCCGACGGCCATTGAGAGAGAAGCTAACAACATTAACCATTCTCCACTGGCAAATAAGCCTTGCCAACTCCAGTCAATCGCCAAAGTTTGAGTTTCCCACAGGCTAAAAAACCATTCATCGGGCAAGCCAATTAAACTAATGCCACCAATGCCCAACCCTAAACCGAACCAACCCCAAATTCCGATAATTTCTCCAAACAGCCAACTCGACATTAAAGCAACGGCTAAAGGTTGAGAATCAATAATCACCGAACCCAGTCCCGCCCCTGTTCTTGCTAGCCCTTCAGCTAAAAATCCCTGAAACATTGCGCCATCGACTAAAGCAAAAATACTAATCCAGAGCCAGGCTTTGAGACTCGTTGGTTGAAGACGACCAAAAATATTGGCAAAAAGTAAGACTAAAATACCAGCTGGAACGATGCGAATTGCTGCCACAAATAAGGGAGTTGTCTGGGGTAAAACGCTTTTCATGGCGACCATTGCCGTTCCCCAAAGGAAAAATGGTGCAATTAATAAAAGAGATGAGCCAATAGTTAAGGTTTTGGAGGGACTGACAGTCATGAAATAGGTAAGCTGAAAATAACACTTTTTAAAATTATCTTACCTAATTATGAATTTTTGTTAACAAGTTGCTGATTGGTTAAAACAATTCTGTTTCACGATATTAGTTTTGTTGAAATAGACTAGAGTAAGTTTCTTAATAATTGATGAATTAAGCGAAATAAGGCGGCGATCGCAATTAATCCTAAGCCAACAAATCCAGCAATCAAAAGAATAACAAAAAATGAATTCTGAAAAATTGAGGCTGAAACAACTAATGCTGATTGTAATTGCCCAACAAGAGGGAATTTATGCAAGATTGGTAAAAACCAGAAAGGAATGATGCTGATTCCTACAATAATCAATAGATCCCATTTTTCGATTGCCCTTTTCCATTGAGCAAAAATTGTTCCCGCGATCGCCATTCCCGTAATTCCTGCACTGATTCCTAAACTGGGAAATAAACTAGCCGCCGCGATTCCAATTAAAGTTCCTTCAAAACCAGTAAAAGCAGCATGGCTGAGTAGCTCTAGGGTAGAAACTGCTTTTTTGGGCAAAACTTGGACAGCAGGCTTAGATTTATTGACAGGAACAGACGGTTGAGGAAGGGGAGATTGGTTCTGAGGCTGGAGGTTGGTAGGAGTTGATACTGGTGATTGCGCTTGAGCGGGAACAACTGGACTAGAAATAGGCTCATTTAAAGCTTCTAATGCTTCTTGTGCCGATTGATAGCGGTCTTTGGGGGCAGCTAGTAATAATCGATCCAGCACTTTGCCTAAGCGATCGCCCACTTTTGGTACGTAGGTGCGCCAATTCCAAGTGGTGTGATAGGGATCATAGAGTTCTTGAGCCGATTTTCCTGTTAATAAATAAAGACAAGTTACTGCCAAAGCATACAAATCCGTTGCGGGATAAACCTGATTTCCTGACATTTGTTCGGGAGGCGCAAATCCCATAGAATAAATTCCCGTTGACCCACCTCCAGGGACATTTCCTGTTGCAATTTGTTTAACTGCCCCAAAATCCAGTAAATATAGCTTTCCTTCTTGATCGCGCATAATATTAGACGGTTTAATGTCTCGGTGAATGGAGCCTTTAGTGTGGACAAATTGGAGAACTTTGAGAATTTCTTCTAATACAAATTGCACTGCGGCTTCTGAAAAATTTCCTGTTCGGGTGAGTTCTTGTTCTAAATTTTCACCGTCAATAAATTCTTGTACTAAATAAAAAAACTGATCTGGTTTGCCCGCTCGTGGATTCTCAACTATTAAGGGGAAAAAAGCGAAAAGATTCGGTATGTGTTCATTTTTATGGCCTAATTGCTCTAAAACTGTTGCCTCTCGTTCAAATAATCCCTGAGCGATCGCCAATTGTTGGGAACTTAAATTGCCCGTTGGTTGAAATTGTTTGACTACGCAAAAACGCATGGTTGGGGTAAAACGATCCAATGCCAGAAAAGCCGCTCCAAAACCGCCCTGTCCCAATAACTTGATGGTCAGATAGCGTCCCGCCAGAATCAACGGCATTCCACAACTGGTACAAAATTTTTGTTGAGCCGTTTGCAGTGTATTGCGATTGTCGAGGTCGGGAAAGGAATTTAAGCGATCGCAACCTGGTCGGGTGCAAAGAATATCCATACGTTATCTATAATCCAATCCGAAGTTCTTAAGTATATTTTGCCAATAATTCTGAATTTTTAAAATAAATAATTGGGAAAATGCGATCGCCATCAGAAAATTTTTGATAAATTAAAATGTTTTCTACTAATTACAAAACTTGACAATTCAATTTTTAATTTACTAATATCAATTATTTTCAATAAAGTCTGAAAAGTTATTCATGAGATTAAAATCGATGTAAATTAAATTATTTATAATCTCAACTTTGAGGATTTAAAGCAAAAGATAAACCACAACTACAGGCATTAGTAGCTCTAGCATTACTGAATCGAAATCCCCCTCCCATTAAATCTTCTGCATAGTCTAATTTGAGATTTTCTAGGTAGGGAAAACTTGTTTGATCGACTACAATCTTAATGCCTTCACTTTCGGTTAGATGATCGTTGTTAAGAGCTATTTCAGTCAAATCAAAAATATAAAAAAAACCAGAACATCCACCAGACTTAACACCTAATCGAAAATAACTTTCGGATTGTTTCCGACTCTTTTGCAATCGTTTAATTTCATTGGCTGCGGTTTGGCTAAGAGAAATCATTAATAAACATTCCCAGTTATTTCAAAATCATATTTTACAAATACGCTAAAAATGAATACTTTGTCAATATTTTTTATCAATAAAAAACCCAGCATTGACTGGGCTAAATTCACTCAATATTAAAATGATTCATTTAATTCAAAATGGTAATTAAAGGGTTTCAAGATTTATTATGGTATTAATTCACAAGTGAGCGGACAAGCAGCATAAACCGAAGCATGAGAAAGAGTTGATTTAGTCTGTAACCAACCTAACCAACGAACTTCATGGGGATGAATCCCTTTGAGAGTCAAAACACTAGCACCGATAAAGACAGCCAAAAGATTGATTCCAACTAAGCTACCGATGACTAACAAAACAGCACTAACAGGCATAACAGCTTGTAGAATAACTGTCGCTAAAACTCCAATTGTTGCCATTAAAACAACGACAGGAAAACCTACTACTAAAAAACAAACTGTTAAGGTAAAGCTCCAGACTAAAAAGCTTTTAATTAAAGTTAGGGAATAAAAATTTCCCATTTCTTCTCTTGATGATAGTTCCATTTTGATTTTCTCCACTCAACAACAACAAGAACAATAACTGCCACCTTGACTTTCGCTTTGGGTGTGAATTTAAGTATAGAAACATTTATTCAAAAATGAGTAAATTGTAAAATAAATTTACATAGTACCAACAAGAATAATGATTTAAACTCATAAAAAGAAAAAGACATCAACTGCGAATAAAACAAGGTTTTTCTATTTACTGCTATATTTTGTCCAATTTACATTTAAAGCAGTTAGTTCTTTAGTTGATTTTATAAAACAAGCCGCCGCTTTTAGCTGAAGTAAATGAGCAAGATTGAACGATATTTACATTTCTTTACAATTAGAATGATTTTTCTCAGGAAGGTAGCCAGTTAAAAAATAGCGGGAGTAGAAGGCAATCTACAAATGAAAATTTGCGGAGACAAAGGGGCTATTAAATAATTCTAAAAATCCAAAAGCATTGCTTCCTGTACCTGTTTTATAATTAATTTCATAAAAACGATAAGAAATACAAAAAGAGCGACTAGACGTTGTACTCCATTCCGTTCACTGGCTGTATAACTAATAAAAACGGGTAACATTCCTATGGGATTTATAAGAGTTTCAATACTATTGAGACAATTGTCGTTTTAAAATCTCCAGAGCTGACCAACGACCATCTAAATTTATCTCGTTTTCAGGAATATTCTCAAAGGGCGGTTGACAATCATTCCCGCACAATCTACGCAAAGGAAATGCTAAAGACAATTGTTCAAAAAGCCATTTCTCCACTTCAAAATGACCTTCTGGAGATAAGGTTTCAGATAGATCTTCCCAAGCAACTTCTCGCTCTTGGGGAATTTTCTTCGGCTCATCAATTTCTTTATCTAGCCATATTATTTCGGAAGTATCTAAGATCAGGCGTTGATTATAATTTTGGGTACAGCGATCACAGATAAAAGTAATAATTGTTTCTGCTTTGACGGTGACTTCTAAAAAAGTGCCGCCGTGTCGGACTGTTATGTCTCCCCGAACAGGGGTTAAAGTCTCAAGTCCTGATATGTTTTCATCAATAATCAAACATTGAATGCGATTAGAAAAACTGAGAAGATGGGGAAGATAAATAGCTTGTATAGTCATGGCTGAAATTTATCAGAAAACTGAAAATCACTTGAGATATTGAGCTACATTTTACGCTTTTTTTGTCTCAAACTAAGTTTTAAAAAAATGACCGAGTAGATTTTTGTTGAGTCGATGGCTACTTTTAAAAATGGAATCAAGATCAATTTTCTGATTGAGATCGAGTTTGTTTTAGAGCTAATTTTTCCTGCTCCACTTCGGCTTGGAGTTTTTCTTGTTCTTCTGGAGTCATGCTTTCCCAGCGTTTTTTAATAACGGTTTCTTCATAATCTTTAATCTGTTGATGATAGGTCATGTCGTGGGTCAAAACTCGAAAAACATAGGACAGCAGCCAAAGAATTAATCCACCCACCAAAAAAGCTTGAGACCAAATTCCAGCTTGTTGATTATCTAATCCAATCGCCTGCAAGACGACATAAACTAATCCCCCCGATAAGAAAAAGGCAGTGATGAGAGCGATCGCGTCAATTCGGCGCATAAATATTAAATCCTAAATCCTAAATAGCACGACGTTGGGGACGAAAATTTAAAACGGGGCTTAGTAATAACATCCCAGGGAAAAAGAAAAAGACCAGAAAATACATAAATAAACGTTCCACAGAACTTACAACGTACCAACGGCTTTTCAAATAAAAATAGACCAATGCTGGTAAAACTAACAGATAAAGCCCACTCAAAGCAAGATAGAGCAAGGCAACCAAGCCTGTTTCAGAAAGAAGGGTAGATAATAAAAAGTCCATTGTCAGCTTCCGAGAATAAATAATAATTGTATCTATTAGTAGAATATCTCAGCTAAACTGTAGCTTATTTTGAGTGGATTTGATTCTAAGGTTCTTGTGTTTTTTTATTAAAATAAATTTTTATGGACTTTTTTACTTGACAATAGTAAGAAGACTCCAAGATAATAGGAGATCGCGTGTCTCAGTTCCTGCTCGGATCAGGTTTTAGAGCATCAATCCAAACAAAATTCCGAGGCTTTTTAGCTTTAGAGAATACCTGTACGGCAATAAACCCAAAAGAAAAAATGACTTACGCAATTATTGAAGCCAGTGGTACGCAACTGCGTGTTGAAGCTGGTCGTTTCTACGATTTAAACCATCTATTTGCCGAACCCGATGACAATTATGTGATCGATAAGGTCTTATTGGTCAACGATGATAGTCAAGTGACTGTGGGACAGCCTTTTGTTGAAGGTGCGACAGTTGAAGGAAAAATTCTTTTCCATCGGCGGGGACGAAAAATCATTGTTTATAAAATGCGCCCGAAAAAGAAAACTCGCAAAAAGCGCGGGCATCGTCAAGAATTAACCCGTTTGTTGATTACTTCCATTAGTCTTAATGGTACGGCGATCGCAACGGCTT
>JANNLO010000316.1:0-13993 GCA_031396835.1 Snowella sp. SOY_38_metabat_116 | reverse complement strand
TGACTCCATCTTTCCTTCGTCAACACCAAAGCCCGTAGGCTCAAAATAATTCCTGCTCCTTTTTCTTTCCATCGCATCCCTGAACAGCATAATCGTTGTATTACTAATGTCTTACAGGCCGCTTCCGTTACTCCTGAACCTATTGGATATTTTTTCTCTCGATAATTGAGCATAATTCATTTGATGTTGATGATTTTCGTAATAAGTAATCGCTGCTTGCAGTTTCTCTGTAAGATTTTTAGGATGCTTTTTTTTCCCGTTTTGGATTAATCATCATTCAAATCCCAGTCTGCCGTATCTAAAACTTCAAATTCACTAAGCTCTGGATCATCTTGAAAATCCTGTGCAGTAAGATTCATAAATTGTTTCAGATAACGATGTCTTTCTGTTAGAGACATTTTTGCAATTTGCTGTAAACTCAATGGTTTAGAATCTTGTACCTCAGAGAAGATAATAATTTCAACTTCTCCCGCTTTTAACTAAATTGATTCATGGGGAATAATTTGCCCAGTTTCGTTAATGGTTGCTTTAATTTTTTGAGTGTGCATAATTTTTTGATAAATCAGTATTTTTATTTTTGAAAGAGAGATTTAAAAAACTGAATTATAAATATGATATTTAAACATTTCGATAGATTCTCCTATGGCATTTGTTGAATAATTTCTATTGTTTTAACGCTAACGGTACAAACTCTTTGTAATAAATCAATTACTTGTTTTTTGTAATTAGCAAATTTATAATTATTGAAAAGTTTAGCAATTGTCGGATCTTTGGGTTTCTTTTCTTTGTATTGATCCAGTATCCATTCCAAAGCTGATCTATTGCCGAGTTTATATTCCCACGCGATCGCATTTACTCCTGTCAACTGTGTATTTTCATCTAATATAATTACTCCATTAATTTTGTCGGCTTTGAGTTTGGCTTTGGGGTTTTCTTTGGTGGCGATTTCGACTTGTTGCAGTCCGTAAGGTTGAATGGTTTCGTAGTTGAGATGTAATTCCATTAAGGTTTTACCCCAATTTGTCCATTGATGAAAGTCTTCGTAAAAGGGTAAGCGGGGAAATTCGCGTTTAAGGTTAAGTTCGTATTTGGTGCGGTAGGCGGGATGATGAAGAACTGCGTAGGTGTAATGAAAAATGTCTTCTTCGGTAATTTTTAAATCTTTATAATATGTTTGGAATTGGGTTAGTCCCCAGTCGGTAATGTTATCAATGCGATCGCCTTTTTCATCGTAACGATAAAGCGGAAGACATTGAGCAGCAGTTCCAACTAAATGTAAATCAGGAATACAGTTAGTTGCTGTAACCATAAATGGTGATTGAGTTCCTACATCAGTGCAGAAAATTGATAAATTATCAGTCTTGCTTATGGGAAAAACCTCGAACATTTGATAAGTCATTCCATTAAAATGTCTATCAAAATAAAAATACTTTTTTATAAAAGGTCTATAAGCACTTAATATCAAACTATTATGATCATATTTCTTTGTAATACGACGTTGTAAATATTTAGTTGTTTCTCTGTCCCATTTAATATCAAATTCTCTTGTTGTTCCCTGTGTTAATTTCTCCATATATCCATCAACAAGATATTTCACTTTCTCAATCAAAACATTTTTTGAAAAATCATAAACCCATTCATCTCTCTGAGTAGCAACACCCCTTGAAAAAATTTTAAAAATTGCTTCTTCCGATTTACCTGCTTTTACTTCTTTATCAACCAAAGCCAAAAAACTATCAAAATCATTATCCGTTAAATTAATCCAATTCCCTTTAGCATCAGGATTAATATTGTCAAACTCAATCTTCTCAAAACTGGCTCTTTCTAGCCATTCCAGTTTTGCATCTTTTCCCTGAAAATTCTGTAACGAAAAATAAGAAATTCTTGCCTCACTCATTCCCAAATCCTCTGTACTGGATAAGCATCAAGTTTCGTATCTAAACTTATAATAGGAATTGATCTACTAATCGCTTGAGCAATCAACATTCGATCAAATGGATCTTTATGTTCAGGTCGTAGAGGTAACGTAATGTAAGTAACATTATCCTCAAATGAGATCGGTAACTCCTGAATGTTCAGAGCATAAATATTAGTCTGAATTGTTTCAAAAGGTGTCAAAAGATTTAATTTTTTAATATTAACTTTAATGGCTATCTCCCAAATCGAGACAATACTAACAAATACAAACTTAGTTTCTTCAATTGTTTGTTTTATATTTACTGGTAATCGTGAATCATTATTGAGAAACCAAAGTAAAGTATGTGTATCTAAAAGCATAAATTTAGTTAATCCACATATTCCTGAAGTTCTTCCAATGGCTCGTCAAAATCATCCGCCATAACAATCATACCTGCCATAGTTCCTGCCTTGCGGTATTTCTTCTTAGGACTGTCATTATTTTCAACTGCTATAGAAGAACTAGATGATGGGTTAATTTCCTTATTCAATAAATACTCTGCATAATGTACAACCTCGATTTTAAGTGAATCTGATAAACTTGCAAAAACTTTTAATACATCTTTATCTAAAGAAATTTCTGAACTAGATTCTTGAGTCTTATCAATAGTTTGTACCATTAATTTGGCTCCTATATTTACTTTAATTAAAAATATTATAGAAATTTTTATTTAGAGAACTTTAAGAAGCCTTCGCTTCCCACTAATAAGAAAAAACATCTAAAACGACTGATTTAATAGGTTCAGATTTACCATGTAACATTACTCTAATCGCCTCCGATGTTTCACTGCTAAAAATTTCTTCGCCACAACGAGAGCAAACCGTAGCAGGGATATTTTCAACTAAATAGAATTTATTCCCAATTTCAAAAACCTCATTGATATACTCAGGATGAGATTCAGATGATCCACAAACATGACACTTAAACATTAGTTAGTTTCTCCTGATTTTGTAGTCGAGCCATTCGCTTTGACTTGGTTCATACAAAGTGATAATTTTGGTAGTGTCTGACTCAATCTTTGAAACTTGTATATGTAAAGCTTTTTTAGTTTTAGTAAAACCTAATAAAAGACAGCTTGGAGAATATTTATCGTCTGGATAATCCTCTATTATGACTACATTTTCACCAATTTCTTTAATGTCATTTTTACTAATATTCCGCTCAACTTGACGTTTCAAAGCGTGTCTCGTTAATTCAAAGTCTCCTGAGCATAACTGTTTTCGTATTTCCTCAAGAGTTTTCATTTTTTGTTACTCTCATTTTTTTGCAGCTTCACTAAGAACATTATAGCAACACCCGTTTTAATATCAAACACATTTCCAGTTGTGTCACTACTACGAATATCACCACCCAAATCGACAATATAAATGTGATCAAACTCTTGTGAAAGTGTCTTACGAAAACCATCAAAAGTTTTGCCATCGATAAAAGAACGATTAGTAATAAACGCAACTAAACCATTTTTCCCCAGGCGATCGCTGGCCCACCGATAAAACCGCGTGTACATATCATAAACCGCGATTTGATTCTGAGCCGTTCCTTTTTTGATGTAAGTCGCCTTAATTTGTTTATCAATATCGGCATAGGGACGATTCGCATTATTTTGATTAAAATTCTCTTGCCAAGCATTGTAGGGCGGATTCCCAATAATTACTGAAATAGTGCGATCGTTTTGATTTTGAATCCTGGCTGTATTCTGCACACTCATCGCAAATAAATCAAACTGTTTCCCCTCAAACCCACAATGATCCAACGTATCTACCAAACAAATATTCTTAAACTCCTCATATTTTCCCATCTTCTGAGCATAGGTAAACTCAATATTCAAATTCGCAATGTAATAGGGTAAAATCGCCATCTCATTACAATGAATCTCATGCTTATATTTATGTTCTAACTTATGGGCAGGCAAATATTCAATCAGTTCTGTAATATAGGTTCCCGTCCCCGTACAAGGATCAAGAATTTCTACTCCTTCATCCGATAATAACTTACCAAAATGTTTATGTACCAAATGATCCGCACTCTCGATCATAAAGCGCACAATTTCATTCGGTGTATAGACAATTCCCAAACGATCTGCCGCCTTGGGATTATAGGCTTTATAGAAATTTTCATAGAGAGCTTTTAAAAACTTTTGCTTCTCATGATGATTGGCAATGTTTTCCGAACTCCGACGAATCACAGCATAATAATATTCAATACTTTTGAGCGTATTACGACGAATATTTCCCGTAAAAAAAGTATCCAACATTGCCGATAATTCACGGGCAATATTATTTTCTCGATGAAACTGCGACTCATGGAAAATATTAGTAAAAATATCCTCTGTCAGAATATGCTGAATTAACATTTCATGGACATCAAAGATCGTAATCTCTGGATTAATCGACTGCCGACAAACTTCTAGAAAACTATTACGGCGATCGCGGAATTGTTGATTTTCCTTTTCTGCGAGTTGAATCGTTTCCCGTAATTTTTCCAGAATTTGGGGAATATCTTCTTTAAACTTCGTAATAGCCGCCCGAAAGTCCCGCACCTCTGGCCGTTCATAGTCAACAAAAATATTTAAAAGGCGATCGAGTTCCTGAGCATCCCGCATGGAAACGCGCCCAATCTCGCGGCTATGCTGAATTAAGACCGCATTTTGAGAATCTTCAAACAAAATATTTTCATCAGGATAACCTCTCTCAAACTTTTTCTCAATTTCCAGATCCAGCTTGTCGTATTGATCCTTACTTTCCCACCAGCCATGCTCTAGCCGAATCGCATCTTTGATCGTGCCATCGGGAAAAACCGTTGTATTAAACTTGGTTTTAAAATCCAATTCAGGAATCAGCAAATAATTGCGCGGCTTGCAATAATCATTCAATAAACGCTCAAAGGCATTGCGAATAGTTGTTTCTTTTTTAGAACCGCCATACTGAATGATTTTTTCAACCTCGGTTTGGTATTGCGTTACCAGTAATCTCGACATAGCAAACCCCTTTATGAATTGAATTAATTTTTATTACCTTTATCGCCCAATAATTAGAATATTTCATAGTCATTACACTATAAACTTTCTTTGCAAAAGATTAACTGATAATCGCGATCGCCAAAGGTCGCAAGACAAAATTTTGCAAAAATCAACTTATTCAATCACAAAAAGATTAAGAATTATGTTTTGGCTGCCATAATCATCGTTTTATGCTGTCTGGTTCTTCCTGATTTTCTAAAATTAGAATTACTACTTAAGGCTTGAAAGGATGACTGTTTAGACTGCTATCCTATAAGTTAGGCCGATTTTTATTTTGAAAAACGTATCAAAAAGCAGGAGCAATGAGCATCTCTATCTCCATTGTCACGGAACTTTTACAGATTTTCCCAACAATTTGTCCACAAATGTACTTTAAATCTTCCCTGACGGCTCTATCTCATGCAATGGAAGATTTGGTGCTTGCTGACGGGGAAAAACCGTTAATTATTGCTAGTTTTCAGCAGGAACGCTTTTATCGACAAGAAGCTCGCCGCTATCAACGCATTGCCACAAAAACGCCCCATGTTTATGTTTTAGCTGCACCTGACACTGACTTTAAAAATAGCTCGGATGTTCATGAGATGATCGCCTTTACACCCGCAGATAGTTTGAGTCAAGAGTGGCATTTGGTTGTTATTGGCGAAACTTACTCTAGTTGTTTGATTTGCCGAGAACGAATTTCAGCCACGAGTGTGGATAATAATCGGCGTTTTGAGGGTGTTTGGACTTTTGATCGCCAAGTTAGCCAAGTTGCAGCAAATATTTTACTCAAAAGAATTTTGCAATATCGCCCAGAATTAGCAAACAAAATCCAACAAGCCAAGAAACAATATCTTAATTCTCTTAATTCAACTAAAAAAAAGCCTGTTTTAGCGGATCTTACCCTCACGAATCCTGATCCTTTTGTTCAGCGTTTGGTGACTTATTTACAGGCAGGACAATATAAGTTAATTAAGGCTAATCGCTCACTTTCTGTCAAAGAACATAAGGAACGCTTAATTAATTCTGTAACGACGGCTATTCGGCGATCGCTTGATCCTGAGGAAATTTTGCAGGTGGCGGTGGAAAAATTAGGAGAAGGACTGAGAGTTTGTCGGTGTTTAGTTTATCGTTGTGAAGAAAATGATTTGTCGGTGGCAATTAAGCATGAATTTTTAAATACGGGTATTAGCTCTCTCAAAGGTCAAGCTTGGCCATTAAGGGGAAATCCTCTTTTTCAAGAAGTGATTGAATTGCGGGATGTTCTCAAAATTGATGATGCGTTAAGTGATCCGCGTTTGACAGGAGAATCGGCTAAAAATCTGGATGGAACACCTCTGCAAAATTTGCTCAAAAATTGTTCGATTTTTTCTTGGTTATTGGTTCCCATTTTTTACCGCGATCGCCTATTGGGAATGATGGAATTACACCATTGCGGCCCAACTCCAACGGTTTGGAAAAGTGAAGATGTGGTTTTAGTTGATGCGATCGCCACTCAAATTGGGGTTGCCCTAATCCAAGCCGAAGCCTATGCCAATCTACAGGAATTAAACGAACAATTAGCTGCCTTAGATCGCACCCGTTCCAACCTTGTTGCCATCACAGGCCATGAATTGCGAACTCCTCTTTCTACCATTCAAGTGTGTTTAGAAAGTCTAGCGACAGAACCCGATATGCCTCAAGAATTGCGTCAAGTAATGTTAAATACAGCCCTGACTGATGCTGAAAGAATGCGGAAATTAGTGCAAGATTTTCTGACCCTTTCCCAACTCGAAGGCGGACGCATAGACTGGAATTTGGAACCCGTATCTTTGAGTGAATGTGTAGAATTATCCCTCAGTCATACTCGCGCCCATAATCGCAATAATCCCCTTCCCAAAATTATTAATTGGGTGTCGGTCGAATTGCCCTTAGTTCAAGCAGATGGGGAATGGCTGGTGGAATTATTAACAAAACTTTTGGATAACGCCGTCAAATTTACTAGCCCAGAAGGAGAAATTACGATTGCGGTGAGTCAAAATAAACCCAATCATCTAGAAGTTACAGTTTCTGATACAGGTAGAGGAATTGAACCCAATCGGCTAGAAACGGTCTTTGATCGCTTTTATCAAGAAGAAGGTGCATTGCGTCGGAGTAAAGGCGGAACTGGTTTAGGATTAGCGATTTGTCGGCAAATTGTCAATGGTTGGAGCGGTCAAATTTGGGCTGAGTCGGAAGGGAAAAATTTGGGCAGTAAATTTCACTTTACAATTCCTATTTTGGCTGAATCTTTTCTGAATAAAACCCCAGAAAAACAAGAGAGTATTAATATTCCCACAAAAACACGCCGAACCACTCGCAAAAAAAATAATTAGCTTAGACAAATAGGCAACTAAGCCACAGTTTTAAAAAGTTATCGGACGGGAAGATCTCCAAATCCACCAACCACCTAAACAGAGAGTAATATTACCTAAAACCGTTGTTGCTGCCTGAACAGTGACTAGCCAATCTAAACTGGTCGAATTATCAAAAAAATGCCAACTACAAGCACACATGGCACTTATTAAGGAAGTTAACATTCCCCAAGATAAAGCGCGCCAATAATGATTTCCTGTCACATTGCCATATTTCCAAATTAAGGCGATCGCAGTAATCCATTCAATTACACTCGAAACATGAATTATCCAGGTAGGAATTGACAAAGCATTCATTATTTATAGAAATTTATGAGAAATCAATAGGTTTTGAGGTTGAATTTTGCAAAATTATAAATTATTTTTCCTGCTTCTGGTTAATTGTAATAAAAATGCGATCGCCGTTTAATTTCTCTACCAATAAAAAGCGGTCGCCCTATAGTAATCGGATAAATTCTTCTACACTTAAATCAGCATCTCGAAGAATAGCTCTTAGAGTTCCTTTCGCTAATTCTTGATGATCTGGTACAACGACCTGGGCAAATGGATTATCTCTCCTTAAAATAACGTGACTACTTTCTCGTCTTTTGAGATAAAAGTCCACTTTTTGTAGAGCTTTTACACAGTTTTTGCCTGAAATACTGGGAAGTTTACTCATACAACAACCAGAAAAGTTTCAAAAGTTTCTTCTGGGATAGGTAAACCATCTTCTTCCAAGGCTGCAATATAACCCGAAATGGCTTCTTTAATATTGGTAAGTGCTATTTCCTTTGTTTTTCCCTGACTAATACATCCTTTCAGACTAGGGCATTCAGCAATCCAGTAGCCATCTTCATCTTTATAGGTAATGACTTGTCTCATCGGTTTTTGAGTGATTGAAAGTTAAAGTTCGATAAAAGCATTTTAACAAAAATAGCTGGGTCATCGGTCACAATCTTAACTTTTCTCTCTCACAAAAAGCGATCGCCATTTAACCTGAGAAGAAAAAAGCGATCGCCTTTCTCCAAAATAAGATTATCTACACACTTGAAATCGAGTATTCTAGTTGACGAGCTTGAGTGTTGCGTTTAGAAGCATCTAAAATTTCAATACCAACAACATTACCCCGATTATCGTAGTCAAAAATCACACCAGTTTCTAGTTCGTCACTTTCTTCAATAGCGGTATCTGTGAGTAAGATTCTAAGAATATCAACATCTTGGTCATAATTAATTTTCATGTTTATCTCCAATATTTTTTAATTTTTGTTGTTAGATAAAGTGTGATAACTTTTTTCGGGCTTTCTTGATTGACAATAATGCGAAGTAAAAACTGCTTATCATGGACTGTAACGAGAGATTGATAACACTGTCTTTGTTCGCGTTCCTCGATAATTTGTTGGGGAACATTTAGAGTAGATTCAATATGTTCTAAGGAAATGCAACGGCGTTTTATTTCTTGTTTAGTGTGTTCAGAAAAATAGTAATCCACATCTCCCACCAGTTTTAATATATCAGAATTTTAATTTTCTCTCTCATAAAAAGCGATCGCCGTTTAATTTCTCTAACTATAAAAAGCGATCGCTATTATCAAAAACCCTCAATAATCTTGATGAAAGTTATTATAATTAAACTATCGAAAACAAAAAAACTATGCAACAACTTAAACAACTGACTTGTATTATCAAACGCGAAGAAGATGGCTATGTCTCCCTTTGTCCTCAGATGGATATTGCCAGTCAAGGTGAATCCGTAGAAGAAGCTAGGAATAATTTAATTGAGGCGATCGAGCTTTTTTTTGAGACTGCAAGCCCTAGTGAAATTTTAACCAGAGCCTACTCAGAAATAAAAATTGGAACCCTTCAATCCATTATTCGACAATCTAATTTACCTCGCTTTTTGTTTGAATAGCGATCGCCGTTTAATTTCTTTAAAAATCTATTTTTCTTTGGTCATTAAAGCAGCTACACTCGGCAAAGAAAAATCTCGAACGGCATTGATTGCTACTGTGAATAATTGCTGGGGTTTGAACTCATCTTTAATTAAACTCCAAAGGCGTTGAACTTCAACAGTATGTAAACGCTCATCCTCCGTTAAAGCTAACAATAATTGTCGCCCTAAATAACCGCCTTCATCAGAGAAAAGATACTGAATTCCTAACTGAGCAGTTGGTAAAAGAGTAAACTTTTCATCAGATTGGGCGATCGCGATCATATTTTCTAAACGTTGCCATTGGAATTTCCCATTTTTGAATAAGACATCTAACAATTGTCGCCGTAATTGGGGAGATTCACCTGTTAATAAACGTTTTGCCACAAAAGGATAAGCTACTTCAACAATTTTAAAATTAGCATCCAAACTTAGAGCCAATCCTTCTTGGGTTACTAAAGAACGAATAATTAGAGCAAATTTCGCAGGAATTCGGAAGGGATATTGATACATCAACTCCGAAAAATCATCGGTAATTGTTTTAAAATTAAAATCTTTAACACTCTGTCCAATCGCATTTCCTAAAACTTTTTCTAAAGCAGGAATAATCGGCTGAATATTAGTTTCAGATGCCAGAAATCCTAGACGAACAAAGTCATCAGCAAGAGCATTATAGTCTTTATTGATTAATTGTACAATGGAGCTAGCAATAGTCTCTTTGGTAACAGTTTCTAACTGATCCATCATGCCAAAATCGATATAAGCCATGCGTCCATCAAGGGTAGCAAATAAGTTTCCTGGATGGGGATCGGCGTGGAAAAATCCATGTTCTAATAATTGCCGTAAACCAGATGTAACACCAATTCGGACAATTTTATTTGGGTCAATTCCAGCCGCACGAATTTTATCAGTATCAGTTAGTTTAAAGCCGTTAATCCATTCCAAAGTTAAAACATGGCGATCGCTATATTGCCAATAAATAGCAGGAACTTTAACCTCTGGATCATTATGAAAATTAGCTGCAAACTTCTCGGCATTATGACCTTCATGAATATAATCAATTTCTTCAAATAATTTAATACCAAATTCATCAATAATTAAAGTTAAATCGTGACCTAAATTCAGTGGTAATAAACGACCAAAATTCTTAGCTCCCCAGCGCATTAAATACAAATCCAAACTTAATACAGAACGCAAATTAGGACGTTGGACTTTAACTGCAACTTCTTCTCCTGTGTGCAGAACGGCTCGATAAACTTGACCCAAACTGGCTGCTGCGATGGGATTAGGAGAAATTTCGCGATAGGCTTCAGCGACTTTTAAACCTAATTCTTGCTCAATAATGCTAAAAGCCAACTCATTATTGAAAGGTGGAAGTTGGTCTTGGAGTTTAATTAATTCTGCCAGAAAATCTTTACGAATCAGGTCGGGGCGAGTGGAGAGTGCTTGTCCAACTTTGATGAAGGTGGGGCCTAAACAGGTGAGAAGTTCCCGCAGTTCACCAGCACGCTTTAATTTGTTGCTTTCCACCTGATTTTGCCATTTGTCCCATTGAAGATGCCACAAAAAAATTATAAAAGACCAAAAAACAAAAACAGTTCGCTGAATAACTAACCAAAATCGATAACGATAATAGTGAGCGATCGCATCTGGGTCGTAGTAAACAAATCCTTGGACATCTAAACTTAATTCAGAGGGACGGGGTTGTTGATATTTCACTGGCTATTTAAGCAGGGTAATACTAAATTGAGTATAAAAAACTACATTTTTCTTAACATAATAACACGAAGAAAACACCAATGACGATAATTGTCTTGTGACTTAAAACTAAGTTTAAGTTGATTTATTAGCTCCAGTTTTGATAACAAATATTATTACAATACAAAAAACGCAACAGCATTATCCTTCTTTGTTAGATTATTTTGATTTTTGCCAAGGTTATATATTTCCATAACTTTCCCATACTTTTTGGTGATAGTTTGATGATATTTGAGGGTAAAAGAACATACTTTTTCCGACTTTTTCCTATTGTTTGCTTCAGCGATGAATTATATATTGTGAGCAAGAAAGAGGGATTTATCCCAAAAGCGATTTTTATTCGCGCAGGAGTATCTATGAAAAAGCTAGTTTGTCCGTTTGCCGTTGGTCTAAGTATGATGATCGGCTTCGGAGTCAACGTATCGGCTCAAACCGCAGATATTAACACTAAAGTTAGTAAGCCTGGAGGAGGAGGAGGAGGGGCGAAATGTAAAAATGATGACTACACAAAATTAGATAATTAAACCAACTGGAGTCAACCAAAATGCTCAAGAAAATTCTAAAGATTGTTGCTCATTCTCCGCCAAAGAGAGCGACGAGAAATATCAATAATTTTTGATTTACTTTTAAAATATTCTGTTTCTCTTCTTTTTGTAATCAAGTAGCTTAATGGCTGAAATATAATCTCATTATGTTCATCAAGAAAGCTACTTTTTTACCCTTTCTTTCTACAATTTTCTGATATTTTACAAACAGGACAAAATCATGAAGCGTTTAATTGTATGCTGTGATGGAACTTGGCAAAAGCTGAAAAGTGAATACCCAACGAATGTGGTTAAAATTGCTCAAGGAATCTTGCCTTCTTCTCGAAAAGACGAAATTGCTCAAATTGTGTTTTACGATGAAGGAGTTGGAACAGACATAGTAGATGATGATTCTATTTTTTCATGGGTAAACACGGTTCTTCGCGTTATTGGTGGAGCTTTTGGAAGCGGAATTGATAATGATATTCAAGAATCTTACCGTTTCCTTAGCCTCAATTACGAACCCGGTGACGAGGTTTATCTATTTGGCTTTAGTCGTGGTTCTTACACAGTGCGTAGCTTGGCTGGATTAATCAATTGTTCAGGAGGATTACTTTCTCTACCACTTATCCGCGAAACACCTTTTGTTTATGACCTTTATAAAGATACTACACTAACGTTAAAAGAAAAAGAAAAGTTGCGTAAGCTACCGATACCTTTTAAATACATAGAAAATGCAGATGTCATTAAAAAATGCCGAGAAGAAGCATTTAATATTTATCGCGATCGTAAGAATCTTTCTTTTGAAGAAGCCAGAAAGGACACGAAGGAAGCAACGGACGACTTAAACCAAAAAGAGAATAACGTTAAGGAAGTATTAAAAAAGTACAAGTTATCGGAGCGCAAAGATGAAGGCATTCGACAACCTGCAAAAATCACTTTACTTGCTTGCTGGGATACTGTTGGCTCTCTTGGTCTTCCTGAAGGCATTCCTTTTCTGAGTGATTGGGTTAATAAAAATCTTAAGTTTTATGACACTACTTTAAGTCACATCATTGAACACGCACTTCATGCTGTATCCATTGATGAAAAGCGCAAAGTCTTTGATGTAACTCTAATGGAGAAAAACCCTGATTCCGAAAAACAGACTCTATCTGAAGTTTGGTTTCCAGGAACTCATGGCTGTGTTGGTGGTGGCACGTTTGCGGAAAAGGGGCTATCGAATTCAGCCTTACAATGGATGGTAAATGAAATTCGGGATCTTTCTC
This sequence comes from Snowella sp. SOY_38_metabat_116, assembly GCA_031396835.1. Taxonomy (GTDB): domain Bacteria; phylum Cyanobacteriota; class Cyanobacteriia; order Cyanobacteriales; family Microcystaceae; genus Snowella. The sequence continues at coordinate 1,188 of JANNLO010000316.1, read as the reverse complement.
TAGGATTAGAAATTGATCTAGAAAAGAGTGAAGACTCTTTCGATTTCGATTATGAATGTGATTTTGACAATGATCCAGGATTATTTGGCCTTTGGGGACTGTTTGGGTTAGCAGTGAAAGAACGTGAAATTCCTGTAAATCCGTTCACTCAGATTCACGAAAGTGTAGAATCGAGACTGAATAGTGATAGCTTAAAACCTCCCTATAAACCCGTAAATCTAGTGGAATATAAAAAAGAATTGGAGAAATTAGCTTAAAAGTGTGAAGAAAAACAAATTCAAGTTGCTCTTTCTCCACAACGGATGCCCCAAGAAACGAATGCCAAAAAAGTGGGAATCTAAATCATCGTTTCAATTTAAAATCGCGATCGCTCTCTAAAATCAATATGGTGTGATCGCATTTTTTTGATCTTCAACTAATCTGTGATCACAATTGGAGAATAAGGCTTATTAAAACGCGATCGCCACTAAATTGTCTTTGCGCATATCCTTACACAAACCTATAAAGTATTGCGCCACATCTTCAGTTTTTGAATTGGGCTTTAATTCCAGATATATTTCTCCACTTATAGCATCAACTGATATCATCCCATTAACCTTGTTTCTCTTTCTCTTTTCATTACTTGGAACCTCTGGTTTGCTATTGCGTTCTGCCCATGCATAATACAAGCTCGGTCTATCATAAACCGCAAATTCGTCATAAAATACTAGTCTCTGTCTAGGTTTCAGTTCTTCTAGTTTTTTTAATTGTAGTGATGAACTCTTGCTGGGCTTGTTGATCTGCATTCTCGTAATCACGATGGGCTTTTTGATGTGATAGTCCAATCTCTTTGAGGATATCGTAGATGCGACTATCCTTGAGTTGTATATTCCATCTCTGATTCACAACTTCAATTATGCTCTTCCCCGTCCATATCTGTCGGTCAATACCATAGTCTGTTGGTTTTTCCTCTAAAAGCATCTTCTTTAACTCTCCCTAGAGCCTAATTTCTGCGTCCTGTGCGACTTCATTGGTGTCGCTAGAGCCTTTAGTCCCCTTTCACAGTAAATATCAATCCAAATGATCAAACTTTTTCTGGCACAGTCAATTTTTGCCATCACTTCCTGTCTAGTTTGTCCTTCATACAGATATTTGATCGCTTTTAGTCGCTTTCTTATATATTCCTGCTGATATTTGTAAAATAATTTT